>DATKBK010000261.1:0-8232 GCA_035514045.1 Steroidobacteraceae bacterium
GTGAGCTGGCCGGACTCGATCAGGTGCGACATCAGCGGCGCGGTGCGGCCGCCGAAGAAGGTGAGCAGCTCATCGACCAGGCGTCGCTGGGTGGCGTCGCGCGTGATCACCGCCTCATAGATGTGGGCATTGCTGATCTTCCGGGCACGCCGTACGGCTTCCTTGGCTTCCAGCCGCGTCAGCATGGTCTGCACGGTGGTATAGGCCGGTCGTCCTCTTGCTGGCAGGCTTTCCTGGATCTCCCGTACGGAGGCCGTGCCGTGCTTCCACAGCGCTTCCATGATGCGCAGTTCAAGTCGGCTGAGTTTTGGCTGGGGCATGGCTCGCAGCTCACCCTACTACAGATGTAGGAGATGCTACGACAGGAGCTGGAGCAAAGCAATCGCCCGCCATGCGCGACGGGTCACACCTCTGGGACGGGGCGGGACGGGACGCGGGGGCGGCCGAGCTGCCGCCCGCGCTGCCGCCGCTGTGGCACTACTTCCGGTCGAACCGGTCCAGTTCCATCACCTTGGTCCACGCCGCCACGAAGTCCGCCGCGAACTTCTTCTTCGCGTCGGCGCTGGCATAGACCTCCGCCAGCGCGCGCAGCACCGCATTCGAACCGAACACCAGATCGACGCGCGTGCCGGTCCACTTCAGCTTGCCGCTCTTGCGATCGCGGCCTTCAAAGCCATCACCCGCGGCCTTCCACTCCGTGCCCTGGTCGAGCAGGTTCACGAAGAAGTCATTGCTGAGGGTCTCGGGCTTCGCAGTGAACACACCATGCCGGCTGCCACCATGGTTGGCGCCCAGCACGCGCAGGCCGCCCAGCAGCACCGTCATCTCCGGCGCGGTCAGCGTGAGCAGCTGGGCCTTGTCCACCAGCAGATGTTCGGCGCCAACGGCATATTTGCCGCGCAGGTAATTGCGGAATCCGTCGGCGCTTGGCTCCATCACCGCGAATGACGCCACATCGGTCTGCTCCTGCGTGGCGTCGGTGCGGCCGGGACGGAAAGGCACCGAGACCTTCACGCCGGCCTTCTTCGCCGCCTTCTCGACTGCCGCGCAGCCGCCCAGCACGATGAGGTCTGCCATCGAGACCTTCGGGCCGCGTCCAGCCTTGCGATTGAATTCGGCCTGGATGCCCTCGAGTGTGTTTAGTACCTTCGCCAGTTGCTTGGGCTGGTTCACGGCCCAGTTTTTCATCGGCGCCAGTCGCAGGCGCGCGCCATTGGCGCCGCCGCGCTTGTCGCCGCCGCGGAAGCTGCTTGCCGACGCCCAGGCTGTGGTGACCAGGTCGGCCACGCTGAGCTTCGAGGTGACAGCCTTCTTGAGCTTGGCGATGTCGCGATTGCCGATCTGCCGACGATCAGGCTTCGGCACCGGGTCCTGCCAGATCAGTTCTTCCTTCGGCACCTCGGGGCCCATGTAACGTTCGCGTGGTCCCATGTCGCGATGGGTGAGCTTGAACCAGGCGCGTGCAAAGGCGTCGGCGAATGCCTGCGGGTCCTTGTGGAAGCGGCGCGAGATCTTCTCGTAGGCCGGATCGAAGCGCAGCGAAAGGTCGGTGGTGAGCATGCCGGGCGCGATGCGCTTGGACTTGTCGTGCGCATGCGGCACCGTGCCGGCTGCATCCGCATTCTTCGGCCGCCACTGCTGCGCGCCAGCGGGGCTCTTGGTCAGTTCCCACTCGAAGCCGAACAGGTGATCGAAGAAGCTGTTGCCGAACTTCGTTGGCGTGCTGCTCCAGGTCACTTCCAGGCCGCTGGTGATGGTATCGGCGCCCTTGCCGGTGCCGAACTTGTTGTGCCAGCCGAAGCCCTGCGCCTCAAGTCCCGCAGCCTCGGGCTCGACGCCCACATTGGTGGCCGGCGCGGCGCCATGGGTCTTGCCGAAGGAGTGGCCGCCGGCGATCAGCGCCACAGTCTCCTCGTCGTCCATTGCCATGCGGGCGAAGGTTTCGCGGATATCCTTCGCCGCCAGCAGCGGATCGGGATTGCCGTCGGGGCCTTCCGGGTTCACGTAGATCAGGCCCATCTGCACGGCAGCGAGCGGATTCTCCAGCAGCCGCGAATGCACGTCACCGTCGGCATCGTCGTCCGACACCAGCACGCCGCCGGCCTTGTCCACGCCCTCGGAGCCGTGCTTGTAGCGCACGTCGCCGCCCAGCCACTTGTCTTCCGCGCCCCAGTACACGTCCAGGTCCGGCTCCCACACATCCTCGCGCCCGCCGCCGAAACCGAAGGTGCGAAAGCCCATCGACTCCAGCGCCACATTGCCGGTGAGGATCATGAGGTCGGCCCATGAAATGGCCTGGCCGTATTTCTGCTTGATGGGCCAGAGCAGGCGGCGCGCCTTGTCGAGGCTGACGTTGTCGGGCCAGCTGTTCAGCGGCGCGAAGCGTTGCTGCCCGCGCCCGCCGCCACCGCGTCCGTCGCCGACGCGATAGGTGCCGGCACTGTGCCAGGCCATGCGGATGAACAGGCCGCCGTAGTGGCCGAAGTCGGCGGGCCACCAGGGCTGCGAGTCGGTCATCAGTTTGCGCAGGTCCTTCTTCAGCCCTTTGTAGTCGAGCTTCCTGAAAGCCTTCGCGTAGTCGAAGTCCGGGTCGAGCGGAGTGGACTTGCTCGAGTGCTGGTTGAGCAGGTCCAGCCGCAGCTGGTCCGGCCACCAGTCCTGGTTGGTAGTTCCGCCGCCGGCCGCATGCTTGAAGGGACACTTTGCTTCGTCGGACATGGAACTGCGCTCCCGGGAGATTGAATGATTTGGACCGGGCAAAGCTACGCCTGCAACCTGCAGGCTGCAATCGGCAGCATTCGATGGAATCGATAGACGGCGTCTATGTCAGGCGGGTCGCGGCAGCTGCCGGATCGCAAGCAGGCGCTGGTCGTGCAGGGCCAGCGCGATCGCTGGTCCCGTGCGCTGCGCCAGTTCCTGCCCGGTCAGCTGCACGGCCGCCGCGGCGGCGTGCGCCTGCTCCAGATACTGGCGCTGCGGATACGGTTTCTCCTCCAGGCCGGTGCGGCCCTGCGCATCGCACTGGCAGGCCAGCAGCATCTGCTTGAAGCGCTCCGGGCGGCGGAAGGCATCACTCTCTTCCAGCAGCTTCAGCACCGTCTCGGGCCGCAGCTCCAGCGCGCGATGCACGTTGGTGTGCTCCTTCGCGGTGAGCCGCGCCAGCTCGCGGTGCGCGGTGGGCACCTTCAGGCGCGAGCACAGTGCATCGATCAGCGGCAGGCCACGAGACTCGTGCATGAGGTGCCTCGGCCACTGCTCCGCTGGCGTGGTGCCCTTGCCCAGGTCATGCGCCAGCACCGCGAAACGCACGGTGACCGGCGCGTCCAGCTGCGCGGCGCGCTGCAGGCACAGCAGCACATGCACGCCGGTATCGATTTCCGGGTGCCACTGCGGTGGCTGCGGTACGCCGAACAGCCGGTCCACCTCGGGAAAGATCACCGCCAGCGCGCCACAGTCGCGCAGCACCTGGAAGAACACGTCGGGGCAGGCCTCGCCCAGCGCCCGTTCGGTCTCCTGCCAGACCCGCTCCGGCACCAATGCGTCGGCTTCGCCGGCTGCCACCATCCCCCGGCACAGGTCCAGCGTGCTCTCGTGCACCGTGAAGCCCAGCGGTGCAAACCGGGCGGCAAAGCGTGCCAGGCGCAGGATGCGCACCGGGTCCTCGCCGAAGGCGGGCGACACATGCCGCAACACGCGCGCCGCAAGATCCGCCTGGCCGTCAAATGGGTCGACCAGCCTGCCCTGGTCATCCTGTGCAATCGC
The DNA here is from genome assembly GCA_035514045.1 of Steroidobacteraceae bacterium. Taxonomy (GTDB): domain Bacteria; phylum Pseudomonadota; class Gammaproteobacteria; order Steroidobacterales; family Steroidobacteraceae; genus ZC4RG30. The sequence goes on from DATKBK010000261.1 coordinate 3,763, forward strand.
GTTGATGGTCAGATCCCGCCGCAGCAGGTCCTCCGCCAGAGTGATATCCGGCGAGAACTCGGTGACGAAGCCGCGGTAGCCCGGCCCGGTCTTGCGCTCGCGGCGCGCCAGCGCGTATTCCTCCTGCGATTCCGGATGCAGAAATACCGGGAAATCCCGGCCCACCGCGCGATAGCCGGCCGTCAGCAGCTGCTCGGCGGTGCCGCCGACCACGACCCAATCGCGCTCCTTCACGGCGCGCCCCAGCAGTTGGTCCCGGACGGCGCCGCCGACCAGATAGACTTGCATGCTTGCGATGGTACTTAACTTGAGGGCGTGGCGCGCCGTCACGGCGCTGGCGGCGAGCCTGCTGCTCGCCGGGTGCGGCATCGGCTACTACGCGCAGGCGGCGCGCGGCCAGTTCGCCGTGATGCGGGCGCGCGAGCCCATCGGCAAGCTCATCGAGGCGCCATCCACCAGCGATGCACTCAAACAGCAGCTGCTCCGGGCGCGGCGCATCCGCGACTTTGCCTCCGCCGAGCTGGGCCTGCCGGACAACGCCTCCTATCGCAGCTATGCCGACATCGGCCGGCGCTATGTGGTGTGGAATGTGGTCGCCGCGCCCGAATTCGCCATCGAGCCGCGCCAGTGGTGCTTTCCGATCACCGGCTGCATCGCCTACCGCGGCTATTTCCGCGAGGAAGCGGCGCGCGCTTTCGCGGCGACGCTGCAGCAGCAAGGCGATGATGTGGTTGTGGGCGGCGTACCGGCCTATTCGACGCTGGGCCGCATCGCCGATCCGTTGCTCAGCACGGTGAGCGGTTACGGCGAGCTGGACCTGGCGGGGCTGGTGTTCCACGAGCTGGCGCACGAGGTGGTGTACCTGCCCGGGAATTCCTCCTTCAATGAGGCTTTCGCCACGGCCGTGGAGGAGGAGGGCGTGGCCCGCTACGCCGCGGCGCATGCCGATGCCACCACCCTGGCCGCATGGCAGGCTCGCCGCCGACTGCAGCTCGAAGCCACCGGTCTCTTCACCGCAGCGCGCGCCGAGCTGGCCAGCCTGTATCGCCAGCGACTGGCTCCCGAGGCCATGCGCGCGCGCAAGGCCGAGCGCATGGCGCGGCTGGGCGCGGACATCCTGGCGATGGAGCAGCGTCATGGTCGCCGCAGTGGCTACAGCAGCTGGGTCGAGGCCGGTCTCAACAATGCGCATCTGGCCTCGGTGGCCACGTATCACGATCGCGTGCCGCACTTCGAGGCGCTGTTGCGCGAGGGCTGCGGCGGATATCTGCCCTGCCTCTATGTTCGGGCGCGGGAGGAGGCGCGGGCGGCAGGCACCGGGTCGGCGCCGACCAGCGTGCGCTGAGCCACGCCGAGCTGACCTTGCGCAGCTGCACCGAATGGTATAACGTTGGTTATAACATTCCGTGAGGAGCCACCCATGAAGCTCAAGATCACCGCCATCGGCAACTCCGCCGGAGTCATCCTGCCCAAGGAACTGCTGGCGCGCCTGCGGGTGGAAAAGGGCGATGCGCTGCACGCGACCGAGCTGCCCGACGGCATCAAGCTCACGCCGTTCGATCCGGAGCTGGCTGCGCAGATGGAAGTTGCGGAGCAGGTGATGCGCGAGCGCCGTGCGCTGCTGCAGAAGCTGGCGGAGAACTGAGCGTGTTCGCCTGGATCGGCAGAGGCCTGGTGATCGCCATCCATGACCGGCAGCTGGCCGAGCATGGCGGTAGCAGCGGAATTCGCGACGAGACGCTGCTCGAGTCTGCACTCGCGCGTCCGCAGCAGCTGCTTGCCTATGCGGATCCGCCGGCAGATCTGGCGGACCTCGCCGCGAGCCTGGCCTATGGCGTGGCTCGCAATCATCCCTTCGTGGATGGCAACAAGCGCACGGCTGCGGTGACCTGCGAAACCTTCCTGCGGCTGAACGGGGCCGCGCTTGAGGCGGGCGACGTTGATCTGTTCCCGGTCTATCTCGCCGTCGCCGAAGGCAAGCTCAGCGAGCAGGACTTCGCGACCTGGCTGCGCCCGCGCCTGAAATTCCGCGCTCCGAGCGCTGTGCAGGAGCGGCGCGGCAGCTACGCGAAGGCGCTGCCGCGATAAGGCAGACAAAAAAAGCCCCGCCACCGAGGGCGGGGCCACAGGCCGTTCAGATCCAACCAGGCGCGCAGACGGATCAGAGAGGGGGTCTCGTCCGCTGATTGTTGCGCCAGTGATCTAAACAGTCGTTTCCCTTCAGGCGACGGGCGCCCTCAATGCGTCTCCACCGCCACCCGCTTGGCCGCCACCACCGGCTGCTTGGGGATCGACACCTCCAGCACGCCATGGGTGAACTTCGCCTTGATCGCATCGGCCTGCACGTTCTCCGGCAGGGCGAAGCGGCGGGTGAAGCTGCCGGTCACGCGCTCCAGGCGCTCGTAGCCTTCGGCCTGCTCGCGCTTGTCGCTCTTGCGCTCGCCGCGCAGCGTAAGGATGCCCTTCTCGGCCGTGACGTCGATCTGGTCGGGTTGTACGCCCGGCAGATCCGCCTTGACCACGAAGCGGTCCTTTTCCTCATACACGTCGACGGCCGGTATATAGGCCACCTCGGTGGACGGGTTGCTCAGCAGGCCATCCAGATCGCGGTTCAGGCGATTCAGCAGGCCCCAGGGTTCACGTATTGCAATGTTCATAGTCCGCATGCCTCCTGGAGGTAGGGGTGACACAAAAAAACCTTGTGTCCCCGATGTGCGGTGGGGCAAATCATTTTCAAGAGGCGGTTTGCCACTGAATGCGCAGGCGCGCGCAGGAATGCCGGCGCGCTGCGGTGCAGCAGCGAAAAGGTCAGGGCGCGGTGCGCACCGGCACCGGCACATTGCACAGGTCAACGTGACCGGCGGGTCGCTGGTAGAACTCATCGACCCGGTTGCGCCGGGCTTCGGTGGCATCGCGGAAGGTCGCGGTATCCGTGCGCAGCACTTCGATGCGCGGACGTACCTCTTCGGGCACTTCGCTGGCGAGCCGGATCGCGCGGATGGGCGTGCGTCCACCGGCGCTCTCGTGAAACCCCATCGCCCCGGGCCCGCGGGGCAGGGCGCTGAGCAGCTCCATGCCCATCAGCACCTTGCCCACCACCGTGATGTTGTCGTCGAGCTGGCGCGGTGCCTGGCCAATGACCACATAAAGTTCAGCGCCAATGCTGCTGTCTTCTTCGTTGCTGCGGCCGGCCCCGACCGCGCCATAGCAATGCGCCAGCCAGGCGGTGCCGGCGCGCGGATCACGCGCAGCAGGAAAACCTTCGACGAAACCCGCCTCCGGCGCCCAGCCATCCGGATCCGGCAGACGATCAAAGGGCAGGTCGGCCGCCGGGCGATGGAACTCGGCGGGCAGCTTGCGCTTCGCGGTGCCCAGTGGTTTTGCGCGGGCCTCGTCATCGGCGTCGGCATCGCCGAACTGCGCGACGAAATTGTCCTGTACACGGTAGATGCTGGTGCCGTCCCAGAAATGCTCGCGGGCCAGGGTGCGGATATTGGCCACATGCTCGGGCGCAAAGCGCGGGGCAAGTTCAATGACCACCACGCCGCTGGCCAGCTGCAGGTACAGCAGGTTGTCCGGGTCCGGGCGCCGCCAGTGGTCGGCGGGTGCGGCGGCGATGATGTCGCCGGCGCTGCGATACGCCGGACGCGCCGGCTCGGCAGCCGCTGCAAACAGGGTGGCCAGCAGCAGCAACCCGGCCGCCACCATCGGCCCGGCGATGGCAGCCGTTGCGCGGATCATTGCGCCACCGGGGCTTCGGCGACCGTGGCGGCCGCAGCCAGTTCCTGCGCCACGCGCTGCGCATCGCCGATCACCCGCAACATGTTGCCGCCCCACATGGCCGTGATCTGCGCCTCGGTAAAGCCCTCCTGCAGCAGCCGCGCCGTGATCTTCGGCAGCATCGAGACGTCTTCCAGTCCCGCCACGCCGCCGCCGCCATCCCAGTCGGCGCCGAAGCCCACATGCTCGGTGCCGGCCACACGGATGATATGCAGCACGTGGCGCATGTAGTCGTCGAAACTTGCCGGTGCGACGTTGAACTGTTCATCCAGTGCCAGTTTCTGCGCGATGAACTGGTCGTACTCGCGCGAGCCGGTCACCACGCCATAGAAGCGCTCGGTGAGGGCGCGCAGCGCGGTGCGGTACTCGGCGGTCATGTTGGTGTTCTTCAGGTAGGAGCCGTAGGCATTCACCTGCAGCAGCCCGCCGTTTTCGGCCAGCCGGCGGATGCGCGCATCATCGATGTTGCGCATGTGCTCGTATACCTCGTCGGCGCTGGTGTGGGTGAGGATGATGGGCGCCTTCGACAACTCCAGCAGCTGGTCGAACACCGTATCCGAGGCATGGGACTGGTCGAGCACGATGCCCAGCCGGTTGGCCTCGGCCACCAGTGCGCGGCCCTTCGCCGACAGGCCGTTCCACTCCGGTGCCGTGCTCGAGGAATCAGCAAACTCGTTGTTGGCCGAATGC
>DATKBK010000262.1:0-3483 GCA_035514045.1 Steroidobacteraceae bacterium
GGCGGTGCGCATTGCCGTCCTGCACGGCAGCAGTCTGGAACTGTATGTCTGCGACGTGGACCAGGATATCCCGGAGAGCTGGGCCGGACACTCGCGCGCCGGAGAGTACCGGGCGCTGCGACGTCAGCACCTGCTGGACGAGCTGCGCGATCTGGCAGCACCGCTCACGCGTCAGGGACTGGACGTGGCCACTGTCTGCGAGTGGCATGTGCCGCTGGAGCAGGGCATTGGCTACCATGTGATCCGGACCCATCCGGACCTGGTCGTGAAAGGCACGCACCGGCACGCCGCGGTGCCGCGGGTGGCGCTGACCCGTACCGACTGGAACCTGATCGGGCAGATCCCGGCGCCGCTGCTGCTGGTGGGCACGCGGCCGTGGGCCGGCAGGCTCCGCATCGCCGCGGCCGTCGACTCCAGCCATCCGGCCGGCTATCCGCTGGCGCTCGACCAGCTCATCGTCGATGAGGCGCGCGGGCTGGCCGATGCGCTGGGAGGGACCCTCGAGGTCTACCATGTTCTGCAGCCGCAGCCCCATCTGCCGGGCGAGCAAGCTCCGCCGCAGCACCAGGCTGCGGCACACGCGCAGGCGCGGCGGGCCATCGAACTGCTGGCCGGGCATAATGACGCCACGACGCGACTTGCCGAGGGTGGTCTTGTCGATTGCCTGGTGCAGCTGGTAGAAGCCCATATACCGGATGTGCTGGTGATGGGCACGGGTTTGCGCCCGCGCCGGACGCATTCGGCGGCCAGCGGCACGGCGGCACAATTGCTGGAGCGGATCGGCTGTGACCTGCTGGTGGTGAAGCCGCCGGGATTCATCAGCCCACTGCTGGTGACGGATGGTTGAGGTGCAATTGATGCAAGGTTCTTCAAACCGATGGGCATGGACGCTGCTACGCGCGGCGGTAACGCTCGTCGCGCTGCTCGCCCAACCCCTCACCGCGCTGGCTGCCGCCGCTGCGCAGCAGGAATACCAGGATGCGGCCCGCAGTACCCCCGATTCTGAGCGCGGCGCCGTGCTGTTCGGGGCCTGCGCCCGCTGTCATGGCGTCGGAGGCGACGGCAATGCAGATGGCAGTGTGCCGGCGATCAGCGGTCAGCACGGGCGGGTTATTGCAAGGCAGCTGGTTGACTACCGGCACGCCCGGCGCTGGGATCCGCGCATGGAACACCAGGCCGGCCAGGCGCTTGCCAATGCACAGGCCATTGCCGATGTGGCCGCGCACGTGGCCTCGCTCCCGCGTGGCAGGGGCATCGGCACCGGTCGCGGCGACATGGTGGAACGCGGGCGCGCCATTTATGCCGCACAGTGCGCGTCCTGTCATGGGGGCGCGGCTGAGGGTGACGGCGCGGCGCTGGTGCCGCGGCTGGCCGGCCAGCACTACGCCTACCTGATACGGCAGTTCCATGATGCAGTGGAGGGCCGCCGGCCCAACTTCCCGAGCGACCATGTGCGGCTGTTGGAGCCGTTTCAGCGCGATGACCTGGCCGGGCTGGCTGACTGGCTGGCGCGGGCGACCGTGGCCGCGCCAGCCGGCCCCGCGCCGCGCTAACCGCATCGTACGTCGGGGCCGATGGAGTTCAAGGACTACTACGCCGTCATGGGGGTGCCGCGCGAGGCCACCGACGCGCAGGTCAAGCAGGCGTACCGCAAGCTCGCCCGCAAGTACCATCCCGATGTCAGCAAGGAACCCGACGCCGAGCAGCGCTTCAAGGAATTGGGCGAGGCCTACGTGGTGCTGCGCGATCCCCAGCGGCGGGCCGCATATGATCAGCTGGGCACCGGTCCTCAGCCGGGCGAGGATTTCCGTCCGCCACCAGACTGGGGCGCGGGCTTCGAGTTTCGCGGTGCCGGCAGTGAAGATGCCTCGGCCTTCGACGGCGCTCAGAGCGAGTTTTTCAGGACGCTGTTCACCCGGGCCGGTTTCGGCGCCGATGGCCCACGCGCGCAGCGGCATCGCGGGCTGGGCGAGGATCATCATGCACGCGTCATCATCGACCTTGAAGCGTCGTTCGAAGGAGGCAGCCGCGCGCTGACGCTCCGCATTCCGGAGACCGGTGAGGATGGCCGCCCGCGCCTGCGCGACCGCAGCCTGAACGTCAGGATTCCGAAGGGCATCCAGGCCGGCCAGCACATCAGGCTTGCCGGCCAGGGTGACAAGCCGCCCGGCGTCGCGCAGCCGGGCGACCTGTACCTTGAAGTGCAGTTCGCACCGCACAGGCTGTTCCGTCCCGAGGGGCGCGACCTGCACCTGGCACTGCCCGTCGCTCCCTGGGAAGCCGCACTGGGTGCCACGGTGACTTTGCCCACGCCGGTCGGGGCCGTGGAGTTGAAGATTCCCGCCGGCTCGCAGTCTGGTTCGCGCCTGCGGCTGCGAGGGCGCGGACTGCCTGCAAATCCGCCGGGCGACTTGTACGCGACGCTGCAGGTCATACTGCCGCCGGCTGACAACGACGCCGCGCGCGAGGCCTATGGTGCCTTTGCTGCAGCCCTTCCATTCAATCCCCGCACCGACTTCGGAGCCTGAGCATGGCAACAACCGACACCCGCATCCTGGTCGGCCAGATTGTCGAAGAAGAAGTGATGCTCACGCTCGATGAGCTCAGCTGTGCCTGTGCCGTGGAACGCGGACGCGTCGTGGAGCTCATCGAACACGGCTTGATGGACCACAGCGCTGAAGGCGACCAGCTACTGGGTGGCGACTCGCTGCGGCGCGCGCGGATCGCGTTGCGGCTGCAGCGCGACCTGGAGGTCAATGCCGCCGGGGCGGCTCTGGTGATCGAGTTGCTGGAGCGTATCGAAGTGCTGGAAGCGCGACTGCGCAACCGCTGAGCTTCAGCGGAAACTCACTCGACTGCGAAACGGATAATTTCCGATGCGGGCCGTGCTCCGGCCAGGCGTCCCGCCTCGACGCCGCGATGCAGCTTCACCAGTGTGGGCAGGCTGCGGATGCCAAACCGCGCTGCAAGCTGGGGATTGGCGTCGCTGTCGACCTTGACCAGCAATGCGCGGCCCTTGAGCGTGCGCGCCGCCTGCGCAAACTGCGGTGCCATGGTTCGGCACGGTCCGCACCACGCTGCCCAGAAATCGATCACTACCGGCAGCTCGGTGCGCGAGGCCACGGCATCGAAACCCTCATCGATCAGGTCTATCGGTGCGCCGTCCAGCAGACTTGCCTTGCAACGTCCACAGGTGGGGTCTTCGGTGAGGCGGGCGGCAGGGATGCGATTGGTCGCGCCGCAGGCGGCACAGCCGACGTGGACAGGCGGGTCGTTCATGGGCTGCATGATGGGGGCGAGACTGTCGATCTCAAGTTCCGCCTGACGAAAGTTCCCGGCGCCTCCAATATCGCCGGCAGTGCACTTGCCAGCAGCCCATTTCGCGGGGACACTTCGCAGAATGCGTTTCCCTTCTTCTGTCCGCCCCGCCGATTCGCGCCGCCGCCAGCTGCTGCGCTGGCTGGCTGCGGGTCCGGCCGTGCT
>DATKBK010000263.1:0-7956 GCA_035514045.1 Steroidobacteraceae bacterium
TCGAGCCTGTGTCCTCCACATACACCTACCTGCTCGGCTGCGCCGCGACCGGCAAGGCCGTGCTCATCGATCCGGTGATGCCCGCGTGGCAGCGCGAGGCCACCCTGAAGCCCGCCGTTTCCAACGCCTCGAAGATGCGGCCGCGGCATCAAGTGACCGTGGGCGTCTCCAATATGCAATAGCCGTACATGCATGACGAGCCCGTAACGTGCGTCAAAGGACAGGAACTACGGAAGCGCCTTCATGACTCGCCGCAGCCGCTGCCCGACTTCATTTGCGAGTTCCGTTACTTCAGGCAGGTTCACCAGGCCCAGCACTGATTGGGGGTCCATGAAGTCAACGTGGACCACACCCTCCTCGTTTTGGCGCACGACGACGTTACAGGGCAAAAGCAATCCCATCTGTGGCTCGACGGAAAGCGCGCGATGTGCAAGCTGCGGGTTGCAAGCGCCCAGGATGCGATAGGGCGGCATGTCCGCGTTCAGCTTCTTCTTCATGGTTGCCGCGACGTCGATTTCCGTCAGAACCCCGAACCCTTCCTTGCCCAACTCCTCTGTCACTCGTAGCAGCGCCGCGTCAAAAGTGAGCCCTGTCGTCTTGCCAAATCCGTAATCAACATCCATCGCGAACCTCCAAAGACAACCGAAGCAGCATTATGGTCATCAGTCTCATCCTAGTCTCTCGAAACCTGATCGGTCAGCAATAGACTATCGAGTGCACCGGAGCGCCTACGTACCTTTGCGGATGCAGGGACAGCCCATCGCGTTCTAAAGTGTGGCCGCACGCCCAACGAAGGGTCGGAGGACAGGACCATGGTGCGCAACGACGAAGCCGGCACGCAGGCACTGCGGGATGTCAGTCGCGTCACCATCCGATCAATTGAAGCTGGCGACGTCGAGCTTGAGCGGCGGTTCATCGAAGAGCTGTCACCGCAGGCCCGGCGCTTCCGTTTCCTGTGCACGATGAAGACTCCGGGTGAGGCACTGCTGCGGCAATTGACCGACATCGTTCCCGTGCGCGACGCCGCGCTGATCGCAGTGATCGACGAAGCCGGCAGGGAAAGAGAAGTCGGCGTGGCCCGCTTCAGCGCCACGCCGGACGGCCGGGCGGAAATGGCCGTGACCGTCAGCGATGACTGGCGGCACCGCGGTCTCGCCACCGCGCTGATGCACCGCCTGATCAATGTGGCCCGTGACCGCGGCCTTGTTGCCCTGTATTCAATCGACGCCGCGGAAAACCAGCCCATGCGTGAGCTGGCCAGCTACCTCGGATTCACGCGCCGCACCAATCCGGAGGACGCCACGCAGGTCATTCACTCCCTCGACCTGACTCCCGCACCAGCCTCGCCGTAGTACTGGGGGCGACGCCGGCGGCGTTGCCCTCGTCGGTATCCAGGTGCAGCTCCAGGCGAAACTGCGGTGACACGCGCACCACCACATCGCCGAAGATCAGGTCGCGCCCATCGCTATCGATGGCGACGCTGACCCGCTCGCGATCCACCACGCCGAAGCGGCGCGCATCTTCAGGGCTCATGTGGATGTGCCGCAACGGATTCACCACCCCGCTGGTCATCGTGACGCGACCCGCCGGACCGATCAGCTCGATGCCCGGTGTATCCGCGAGGCTTCCCGAGAGCCGCAGCGGGGCATCAATCCCCAGCGCAATCTCGTCGCTGCGCGAAATCTCGATCTGGTCCGCAGCGCGGGGCGGACCCATCACGCGCACCTGCGCAAGCCTGCCGCGCGGACCGGCAAGGGTGATGGTCTCTTCGGCTGCGAACTGTCCCGGCTGTGCCAGCGCCTGCTTCACACGCAGCAGGTGGCCGGGGCCGAACAGGGCGTCCACAGTGGCCTGGGACAGATGCGCATGGCGGGCGGAGATCGCAATCGGGATGCTCGCAGGAAGTTCTGGCGGCTTGCTGTCTAGGTTCATTGACTCATCATGCCGGTCAGCGCAGCGCCGGGGAATCCGGATCTCTACGTTGGCGTTGCCGTGGCGTTGTGGCAACAACAGCGCCTTTAATGCCTTGATTTGCCACGCGCCGTAACCGGTGCCACGATGGGCTGACATGAACAGGGAGCTCAAGTCACTGTCCTCCGACCTAGTGCGGAGCGTTCTGGAGTCGGCTCCCGATGCGATGATCATCTTCGATGCCGCCGGTTCAGTGCTGTTTGCCAACCGCCAGGTGTCCGCGCTGTTCGGCTACAAACGTGCCGAGCTGGTTGGCCAGAAAGTGGAGCTGCTGCTGCCCGAGCGCTTTCGCGGCCGGCATGTCGAGCACCGCAGTGGCTTCGGCCAATCGGTGCGGATGCGCCCCATGGGCGCGGGCCTCGACCTGTTTGCGCGCCGCCGCGACGGTTCGGAGTTTCCGGTCGAGATCAGCCTCAGCCCCATCGAGCAAGGCGGCAACGTCATGGTCGCGGCTGCCATCCGCGACGTGACTGATCGCGCGCGCATTGAATCGGACATGCGCATTGCGCGTACCGCGGCCGATCAAGCCAACCAGAGCAAGGGGCGGTTCCTCGCGACCGCCAGCCACGATCTGCGGCAGCCATTGCAGACTCTGTCGCTGCTGAGCGGCACGCTGCGCCGGCTGGTGGATGATCCGCAGGTACGCGAAGTGTTGGACGAACAGGACCTGGCGCTCGGTACCATGTCGCGCCTGCTCAATGCACTGCTGGACATCAGCAAGCTCGAGTCCGGCGTGGTCAAGCCTGAGATCGTGCATTTCGATGTCGCGGACCTGCTGGAGGAACTGCGGCTGGAGTCAGCGGGGGTGGCTGCCAGCAAGGGCCTGGTACTGTGTGTCGAGTCCACCAACGCCAGGGCATGCTCCGATCCGACCCTGGTGGCCCAGGCGCTGAAGAACCTGGTGTCCAATGCCATCAAGTACACCAGCCGCGGCCATGTTCAGCTGCGCGCCATCTCCGACGGCAAACGCGTGAAGATCGAGGTGAGCGACACTGGCCGCGGCATCGCCGCAGAGCACCTGCCGCAGATCTTCGAGGAGTTCTACCAGGTGGGCGTGGGAACCAATGCCTCGCGCGATGGCTACGGGCTCGGCCTCAGCATCGTGCAGCGGGTGGCCAAACTGCTCAAGCTCGGCATTGAAGTCCAATCAAACCCCGGCGAGGGCTCGACCTTCACGCTGGAACTGCCGGCTGGCAAGCCCGCCTTCACCACTGCCCCCCGCCACGTGCGCGCCCGCGGGACGCTGCCCCCGCGCGCCGGTGCCGCGCGCCACCTGCTGCTGGTCGAGGATGACCCAGGCGTGCGCAATGCCACACGGATGTTCCTCAAGGGCGAGGGCTTCCGGGTGTCGGAGGCCGCGTCGTTGGAAGAAGCCCTGCAGCGACTGGAAGAGAACCCGGACATCCAGGTCATCGTCTCCGACTACCACCTGGAAGGCGGCCGGACCGGCGTGGAGGTCATCGCCGCCGCGCGCCAGCGCGTGGACCCCGGCATCCCGGCCATCCTGGTTACCGGCGAGACTGCACCATTGTTCGGTTCCCTGCGGGAGCAGCCGCACCTGCTCGTGGCCAGCAAGCCCGTCGAACCCGATACCCTGCTGCAGTTGATCCAGTCGCTGGTCCCCGGCTGACCAGCAGCAGCGGCCCCATGGCCGGGCTCCTCGTGGAAAGTGCGTACAGCATTGCTGGCCGCGACAGCGGATAATCGCGCCATGAGTGTCCAGCAGATCCAGGCCGTGATGGACGCTGCGGTCGACGCGGTCGTCCTCTTCGACCTTACCGGCCGGGTCGAGGCAGTCAATCGCGCCCTTGAGCGGATGTTCGGCTGGCCCGCGCAGCAGCTGTGCGGCGGCAATGTGCGCCAGCTGATGCCCGAGCCCGAACGGTCCGCGCACGATGGTTGCATCGCCAAACTCCTGCGCACCGGGGGTCTCCCGATCCTCGCCCGGGAGCTGCCAGCGCTGCGCCGCGATGGCAGCACGTTCCCGGCGTACCTGTCGCTGGGGCAGGTGACCGGCGCCGACCCGTCCCAGTTCATCGGCTTCATCCGCGACCTGACCGACCGACGGCGGGGGGAAGAAAACGCCCGCCAGCTCAACGGACGCCTGGTGCAGGTGGCAAGGCTGGCCACCATGGGAGAGATGGTGGCCGGCATCGCGCACGAGATCAACCAGCCGCTGACCGCGATTGCCAACTATGCGCGCGCCAGCGAGCGCTTCCTGGAATCACCCACGCCCGACCTCGCTGATGTTCGCGAGGCCGTGCAGGCTGTCGCCGCAGAGGCCCTGCGGGCCGGGGAGATCGTGCGCCGCCTGCGGCGCATGGTGCGCGGAAGCGCGGAAGCGCGCCAGACCACCACCGTGCAGGCGCTGGTGGAGGAACTGCAGTCCGTGGCACTGGCAGATGCGCGCGTCAATCACACCCGGTTGGGGTTCCACCTCGCGCCAGACATGCCGCAGCTGTTCGTGGACCGCGCGCAGGTCGTGCAGCTCCTGCTGAACCTGATCCACAATGCTCTCGAATCCCTGGCGCAGGATCCCGCAAGCAATCGCGAAATCCTGGTGCGTGGACGCCGCACCGAAACCGGCGACTGCGAGCTGTCCGTTTGCGACAATGGTCCCGGCGTCGCCCCGGAGATCCTCGACCGCATGTTCGAACCCTTCCGCAGCACCAAGCCCAACGGCACGGGCCTCGGCCTGCCGATGAGCCAGACCATCGCGCAGGCGCATAACGGCAGCGTGCGCCACCAGCCCGGCCTGCCGCGCGGCGCATATTTCGTCCTGACTCTGCCGCCCGCCGACAACCAATCATGAAAGACAGGCCGGCCACGATCTATGTCGTGGACGACGACGACGGCGTGCGCGCCTCCATCCGGCTGCTGCTGAAGTCCGTGGGCCTCCCGGCCACGCCCATGGCCTCGGCGAAGGAGTTTCTGGCTGCCTTCGATCCGGCGCAGCCGGGCTGCCTGGTACTGGATATCCGCATGCCGGGCATGAGCGGCCTTGAACTGCAGCAGCAGCTGAACGTGCGTGGCGCCATCCTACCGGTGCTGTTCATTACCGGCCACGGCGATGTGCCCATGGCCGTGGAGGCCATGCAGCACGGCGCCTTCGATTTCCTCCAGAAGCCCTTCCGCGACCAGGACCTGATCGATCGCATCCAGAAGGCGCTGGCCCGCGACCGCGAGACCCGCGCTGTCTCGAAGCAGCATGACCAGGTACGCGCCAGGCTCGCCACGCTCACGCAGCGCGAACAGCAGGTGCTGCAGCTGCTCACGCAGGGCAAGCAGAACAAGGTCATGGCGGCGGAGTTGAGGCTGTCGCAGCGCACTGTCGAGATCCACCGCGCCCATGTGATGGAGAAGATGGGCGCAGGTTCGTTGGCGCACCTGGTGCGCATGGTGCTGGACATCAGCGGGCGCTGAGCCATGTCGCGCCGGGCGTGGCAACGCTGCAAACTTCCGTGAAATTGACCGACACGCCGGCCGCATCAGTTCTTTCAACAGGCAACCCTTCACGATGGCAGCGGTCGGCGAAGACCACGGGAGTGGCGACCCCTCGGTGCTCAGGGCGCGAGTGGCCATGAGGGCCCGCATCGGCCGCGATCCGTTGGAAGCCAGGCTACTGTATGCGCCAGGCGACGAACTCCGCGAGGCTGATTCGGCCATCGTGGTCGGTATCGATCTCGCCGAAGCCGATCCGTAACACGGTGCCTTTCATGTTCGGGTCCAGGCTGTCCATGAGCACGCTGAATTCGGCGTAGTCGATGCTGCCGTCCTGGTCCCCATCGACAGCCGCGAATTCCTCGCGTAGATCCTCGATGCGTTCCGGTGGCACGTTCGAGCGATGGATTGACATCCGGTAATCCTCCTTTATGGCGATGCCGCCAATTGTCTGAATCGTGCGATCAAAGTCTGCTCCACGGGTTGCCGCGCCGCATGAGCGCAGTGTGCGTCACCGTGGAACAGCGTCCATACGTAAATCCCCGCATTGCCGCTGCGCAGACCGGTCTCCAGCATGGGCCAGCGAATCCCCAATCCCCCACCCAAGGCCCACTGCCATGGCGCACAAGCAGGTACTCTTCCATTCGGCCGCGCGCGAAAAGGTGCTGCGCGGCGCCACGCAGCTCGCCGACGCAGTGCGCATCACGCTGGGCCCGAAATCCAAGTCCGTGCTGATCCAGAAATCCTGGGGCGTGCCGCTGGTGTGCAACGACGGCGTCACGATTGCCAAGGAAATGGAGCTCGAGGATCCGGAAGAGAACCTTGGCGCCCGCATGCTGCGCCAGGCAGCCGAGAAGACCGGCGAAGCCGTCGGCGATGGCACCAGCACTTCGACGGTGCTGGCGCATGCGCTGTTCGCCGATGGTGTGCGAAATGTCGTGGCTGGCGCCAGCGCCATCGACCTGCGGCATGGCATGGATCGGGCCTTCAAGGCAGCGGTGGACGCGCTGCGCAAGCTTTCACGTCCGGTGCGGACCCGCAAGGAAAAGGCCCAGGTCGCGACGATTTCGGCCCACAACGATGCGGCCATCGGCGAGCTGGTAGCCGAGGCCATGGAGAAGGTCGGCGACGAGGGCGTCATCACCGTCGAGGAATCCAGGACCATCGAGACGGCCCTGGAGGTAGTTGAGGGCATGCAGTTCGATCGCGGTTACCTGTCGCCTTACTTCGCCACGGATCCGAAGAACATGGAGGCGGTCCTCGAAGACGCCTATGTGCTGGTGACAGACCGCAAGATCAGCGCCGTGAAGGACCTGCTCCCGCTGCTGGAGGAGGTGGCGAAAGGCGGCCGCCCCATTCTGTTCATCGCAGAAGACGTCGAAGGCGATGCGCTGGCCACACTGATCGTGAACCAGATTCGCGGCATCCTGAAGAACGCGGCAGTGAAGGCGCCCGGTTTCGGAGACCGCCGCAAGGCCATGCTGCAGGACATCGCGGTGTTGACCGGCGCGCAACTGATCGCCGAGGAGCTCGGCACGAAGCTGGAGGATGCCGGCATCACCCAGCTCGGCCACGCCCGGCGCATCGTCATTGACAAGGACGACACCACCATCATCGGCGGCGGGGGAGACAAGGCGGCCATCGAGGCGCGAACGCAGCAGATCCGGCGGGAGATCGACAAGACCACCAGCGACTACGACCGGGAAAAGTTGCAGGAACGGCTGGCCAAGCTTGCCGGCGGAGTGGCCGTGATCCACGTAGGCGCGCCGTCGGAATCGGAGATGAGAACGATCAAGGATGCGCTCGACGATGCCATCGCCTCCACCAGGGCGGCGGTCGAGGAGGGCATCGTTCCGGGTGGCGGTTTGGCGTTGCTACGCTGCACTGATGCAGTGGCGGCGGTGGAAGCCGATTGCCAGGGCGATGAGCGTACTGGGGTGCAGATCTTCCGTCGTGCGCTCGAGGTGCCCGCACGGCAGATCGCGGAGAACTCTGCGGTTGATGCAGGGGTCGTGATACACCAGATGCTCAGCGCTTCCGGGGCCGTGGGTTTCGACGCGGCCCGCAAGGAGTACGTCGACCTTTTCGACGCCGGCATCATCGATCCCACCAAGGTGGTGCGCGTGGCGCTGGAGAACGCGTTGTCGGTGGCTGGCATCCTGCTGCTCACCGAGGCCACGATGACCGAGAAGCCGGAGAAGCGGCGCGACGGCCCCGCACAGGAAGTCGCCGGCCTGTGAGCGCTGGGCGGCGTCGGCGCGCGTCGCCCTCCGCCGCCTGCGCACCATTCTGTTCCGGCCTGGCCATCAACGCGCTGGCGCCCTGACCTCATGTCGCTGCCTTGGGCTCTTTCGGGAAGCAGAAAGACCAGCAGGTATTTGTGCGTATTGAGACGCAGCGCACATTCGTTAATCTGGACTTCCCCTGGCTACTGCACCCCGACGAATGAAGGGCAGCCTTGGCTTGGGAAGTCTGCATGGAGGACGTATGCAATATCTGGAAGCGAATGCGCTATCGCACCTGATTACCGGCAGCCGCGCCGTC
>DATKBK010000264.1:0-3589 GCA_035514045.1 Steroidobacteraceae bacterium
CCGCAGCTCGATGCGACGGACCGGCGCTGCCTGCTGCTGGGCCAGCGCCAGGACGCGCCCGATCCCGGCCCGACGGTGTGCGCCTGTTTCGCCGTCGGCAGCCATGCCATTGTTGCGGCCATCCGCGCCGGTAGCGATAGCGTTGATGCGGTGGGCCGCCAGCTGAATGCCGGTACCAACTGCGGCTCTTGTCGCCCGGAGATTGGGCGGCTGGTGGCTGCCGAGGCAGCGGTGGATATCAAGCAGCTGCCACGTTCGGTGGCAGCTGGCTGAGCGAAAATGATATATCTGCGCTGATGCGCCGCCTCAACCGGATGAATCCGCTGCTCTGCTGTTTCGCGCTGCTCATGCTGCCCGTGCTGGCAGCCGCGCAGCATTCCCCGGTTCCCCCCGAGCAGCGCTTTTGGGCGGGCCTGGGCATCGGCGCTGGTGCGGTGAACTCGCTGGCACCTGCACCCGGAGCTGATCGCGACGCGGTTGCCGCCAGTCTCGAGCTTGGCTACCGGTTCACGCCCAGCTGGGCCATGGGGCTTGAGCTCGGCACTGTCGCACCGGTGAGTGGCTGCCGCGAATGGGCCTGCGGCAGCAGCTCCTCTGATTTCGCTCCCAGCTTTGGCCGCCTGCTGGCCTTCGGCGAATTGCGGCCGCGCAACTCGGGCCTGCGGTTGCGTGCGGGCGTCGGCGTGTCGCGCTTCTGCTATCAGCGGCACTGGTCCGAGGACGCCTGGTCCATGTGGGACTCGCTGATGGTCATTTTCGACGACGACTACCTCTACCATGTCGATGGCGGCAGCGGCGCCTGGCGCTGCGATGCTTCCCGCAAGGCGCTGGGTGGTTCGGTGTCAGTCGGCTACGAGTGGCAGACGGCCGACGCGCCGGTTTCCATGGGCGTGCGCCTGAGCGCCGAGGCCGCCAGATTCAGCGGCAGTCCCGCCAACGGCATGCCGGCATTCGGGCATCGGGCGGTGACGCTGACACTGCACCTGCGCGTGAACTGATTCAGTTTGCCAGCGGTCGGGGCGTGCGCAGGCGTCCGATGGCATCGCGCCAGCCGCTGTAGAGCTCGGCGGCGCGAGCCTGCGGCATGCGTGGTGTGAAGCGCCGCTCGGCTTGCCACAGATCCGCGATGTCGTCGAGCGAACCATAAACGCCAGCGGTCAAGCCGGCGAGGAAAGCTGCGCCCAGCGCCGTGGTTTCGACGGTGACGGGACGCACCACATCGAGTCGCAGCAGATCGGCCAGATTCTGCGTCAGCCAGTTGTTCACCACCATGCCGCCATCCACCCGCAGCTCGGTCGGTGCG
Organism: Steroidobacteraceae bacterium; assembly: GCA_035514045.1. GTDB lineage: Bacteria > Pseudomonadota > Gammaproteobacteria > Steroidobacterales > Steroidobacteraceae > ZC4RG30. Next base: position 1,304 of record DATKBK010000264.1, read on the forward strand.
CCGGCATCCTGCGTCATCGCCTCGAGCAGGTCGCGGGTCTGGTAGGCCATGGCCTCGAGCGTGGCCCGCACGATGTGCGCGACGCCGGTGTCGCGGGTCAGACCGAACAGGGCGCCGCGCGCTTCAGGATCCCACCAGGGTGCGCCCAGACCAGTGAAGGCCGGCACCAGGTAGACGCCGCGCGTGTCCTCCACCGACGCGGCCAGGTCTGCGGTTTCGGCCGCGCTGCGGATGAGATGCAGCTCGTCGCGCAGCCATTTCACGGCCGCACCGGCAACGAAGATGCTGCCTTCCAGCGCATACACCGGCTTGCCGTTCAAGCGGTAGGCGATCGTGCTGAGCAGGCGGTTGCGCGACAACTTCAGCTCGGTACCGGTGTTCTGCACCAGGAAGCAACCCGTGCCGTAGGTGGACTTGATCATGCCGGGCGCGAAGCAGGCCTGGCCGAAGGTGGCCGCCTGCTGGTCGCCGGCGACGCCACCGATGGTGATGGCGCCATCGAACAGCGCCGGGTTGGTGGTGCCGAAATCCGCGGCGCTGTCTCGCACCTGCGGCAGCAGCGCGCGAGGTACGCCGAAGAACTCCAGCAGCTCATCATCCCAGTCCTGCTCGCGCAGATTGAACAGCGCGGTGCGCGAGGCGTTGGTGGCATCGGTGGCGTGCTGCCTGCCACCGGTGAGATGCCACAGCAGCCAGCTGTCGATGGTGCCGAAGGCAAGTGCGCCGGCCTCGGCGCGCTGGCGTGCGCCCGCCACATGATCGAGCAGCCAGGCGATCTTGGTGGCCGAGAAATAGGGATCGAGCAGCAGCCCGGTTTTTTCATTGAGCCAGTCCGAGCGATCCTCATTGCGACGGCAGAATTCGGCGGTGCGCCGGTCCTGCCACACGATGGCGCGGTGGATGGGCTTGCCGGTGGCACGGTCCCAGATCACGGTAGTCTCGCGCTGGTTGGTGATGCCGATGCCAGCAACGTCGCGCGCGTCCAGACTGGCCTCGGCCAATACCTCGCGAATGCAGGCGACAGAGTCGGCGAGGATGCACTCCGCATCGTGCTCCACCCAGCCCGGCTGCGGATAATGCTGGGGAAGCTCGCGCTGCGCAGTGGCGAGTTTGCCGCCGTTGCGGTCGAACAGAATGGCGCGGGTGCTGCTGGTGCCCTGGTCGATGGCCAGCAGCGCGGTCACAGCAGTCCGTAATCCATCAGCTTGTCGAAGTACCCGGTGACGGTCAGTTCGATGGTGATGGCTTCCTCGCTGGTATTGAGCCAGTACCAGCCGTGCTCGCCAGCGAATGGCGCGACCAGGGATCCACTGCGGCCGGTCACGCCTTCCTCCTGGCCCGCCTCCTCGTAGCGCACCCAGTAGTCGTCGCCCTTGGCCGGGTCGTGGCCGTGGAAATCCACATAGACCGTGCCACCCTCGACCTTCCAGCTGTAGACAATGGCCTTGGCTTTGCCCAGCACCGCCTTGATCTCGGTCTTCTCGTCGAAGTCCAGCCGGATGCGCAGGGTCTCGGTCTTGGGCGGTGCGGCCTCGATCTGGCTGATGGCCGGGTTGGGCAGCGGCAGGGGCTGCATGGGATCGGCACCTGCCGGCGCGGTCAGGTTTTCTGTGTCGCCAAGCAGGTCTTCGATGGCGTCGTCGAGGGACTCGTCTGTCGCCTGCCTGTCCTCTCTCATGGCGGTGAGGCCCAGCGCTCCGCCGATGCGCGTCGGGTCATAACCATACTCGGCTGGCAGCACCACGGTGAACAGCAGCACCAGTGCGGCGACTGCCGCCACGATCAGCCACTTCCAGGTGCGCTTGCGTTGGTTCGTTGTCTGCTCGCTCATGTCGCCTGCCCTCATTGCGCCAGCAGGTAGCCTGCCAGCTGGTATCCGAACAACAGAAAGCCCGCCGCCATCAGCAGTGCGTTGGCGGGCACGATCGCGCGGTCGAAGCCGCGCGAGCCGCGCCACAGTGCAAACAGCAGCACCATCACCGACAGGGCCGCGAGCTGACCCAATTCCACACCGATGTTGAATGCGACCAGGTTGGCTGCCAGGCCATCGGGCGAGGGCTGCAGATCCTGCACCTTGGTGGCAAGGCCCAGGCCATGCACCAGGCCGAAGCCCAGCACGGCTGTGCGCTGATCGGGAATCCAGCCGAGGGTGCGGAATCCGCCGATGTTCTCGAAGCCCTTGTACACCACCGACAGCCCGATGACGGCATCGACCAGGTGGGCGTCGGCCTGCCACCCGGCCAGTACCGCACCCAGCAGCGTGATGGTGTGTCCCAGCGCGAACAG
>DATKBK010000265.1:0-9785 GCA_035514045.1 Steroidobacteraceae bacterium
GCCGAAGACACACCGGCCGCCACGAGCCACACCCGCGCCACCGTGCTGGTAGTGGAAGACGAAGCTCACCTGGCCACCGGCCTGAAGCTGAACCTGGAGCTGGACGGCTACCGCGTGGTCATTGCACGCTCGCTGCGGGAAGCCAGGGCGCAGCTGGTGGAAGCCGCACCCATCGACCTGATCCTGCTCGATGTCACGCTGCCGGATGGCGAGGGCTACGGGTTCTGCAAGCAGCTGCGCGATGCCGGGCAGTACGTGCCGGTGATCATGCTGACCGCGCGCAGCGCCGCCGAGGAACGGGTGCGGGGCCTTGATTCCGGGGCCGACGACTACATGCCCAAGCCCTTCGTGCTGCCGGAGCTGCTGGCCAGGGTGCGCTCGGCCCTGCGTCGCAGTGGCTGGCGCCAGCAGGATGCACCAGCCGAGGTCTCGCGCGGCACGCTGCAGTTCGGCTCGGCGCGGGTCAATTTTGATACCCACGAGGCAACCTCTGCCGGCAAGGCCGTGCGCCTGACCCAGCTGGAGCTTGACCTGCTCTACTACTTCTCGCTGCATCCGGGTCGCGTGCTGTCACGCGACGAATTGCTGGAGCGCGTGTGGAACCTGCGCAATGCGCCCAACACGCGCAGCGTGGACAATTTCATCGGGCGCCTGCGTCGCTATTTCGAGCCATTGCCGGACAAGCCGGTCCACTTTCTTTCGCATCGCGGAGCTGGCTACCGATTCATCCCCGAGGGGGGTCCGGCAGCATGACGCAGTTCGCGCTTTGACAGAACTTTTACATTTGCTGACCGAAGGATGACCCCGCCGGCTGGCCAGTTCGCCCAGTATTGCTGCAGCGCCACTATCGGCGGAAAACATGGAGCGGGTCAGATGGAGCAAGTTCTGGACAATGCGGAAGCCGTCGCGGAAAAACCGGCGCGCCGCATCAGCTGGCTGGGTGCGACGCCCTTCCTGGCCATCCACCTGCTTGCCTTCGGCTCCATCTGGACTGGCATCACTCCCGCGGCCGCCATCTGCTGCGCCGTGCTCTACTTTGTCCGCATGTTCGCCGTAACCGGCGTCTATCACCGGTACTTCTCGCACCGCACCTACAAGACCAGCCGCGTGTTCCAGTTCGTGCTGGCGTTTCTGGCCCAGACCAGCGCCCAGCGCGGCGCGCTGTGGTGGGCGGCTCATCACCGCCATCACCACCGCTATTCCGACCTGCCACAGGACCTGCACTCGGTGGCCCATGACGGCTTCTGGTATTCCCACGTCTGGTGGATCTTCGAAAAGGGCAACCAGACCACCGACTACAACCGCATCCGGGACTTCGCACGCTTCCCGGAACTGCGCTTCCTGAACAAGTACTACCTGCTGCCGCCGATCATGCTGGGCACACTGGTGTTCTTCACCCTGGGGGCTTCCGGCCTGTTCTTCGGCTTCTTCGCCAGCACCGTGCTGCTGTGGCATGGCACCTTCACCATCAATTCGCTGTCGCATGTGTTCGGCAAGCGCCGCTTCGCCACCACCGACCACAGCCGCAACAACTGGCTGCTGGCGATCGTCACCATGGGTGAGGGCTGGCACAACAACCATCACCGCTTCTGCGCTTCGACCCGCCAGGGCTTCTACTGGTACGAATACGACTTCACGTACTACATCCTGAAGGCTTTGTCGTTGGTCGGGCTGGTGTGGAAGCTCTCGCCGGTACCCGCCACGGTGCTCGAAGAAGGGCGTGCGAATGACCGGCTGCGCGCCACCAAGCTGCCCCTGATCCCCGCCGTCGGCGCGGACGGCGCGCAGGCCTAAAACCAGGGTTGCGACGCCGCGCGGATCCTCAGCGCGGCGCGGTGCTGCGGATCAGCCCTTCCTGCGCCGTGCTCGCCACCAGCACCCCCTGCTCGGTGAAGATGCTGGCCCGCGCGAATCCCCGCGCGCCTGCCGCAGCAGGACTCTCGATGGAATACAGCAGCCACTGGTCAACCCGCACCGGCCGGTGAAACCACATCGCGTGATCGATGCTGGCCACCAGCACGCCGCTGCTGCCCAGCGAGTAGCCATGCGGGCGCATCGCGGTGGTCATCAGGTGATAGTCCGAGACATAGGCCAGCAGCGCCGCATGGCGCCGCAGGTCCTCACCGATGCTGTCGACGGCGCGGAACCACACATCCAGCTGCGGCGGGCCCGGCGCCGGATCCGGATAGGCCATGGCCTGCACGGCGTGGAACTCGAAGGGCGAGCTGCGGCCGGAGAAGCGCTGCACGGCGGGCGGCAGCGGCACGGTCTGCGCTTCCAGCAGATCGCGCAGATCGGGCAGCGAATCCGGCGGCGGCACCACTGGCATGGGCAGCTGGTGCTCCAGTCCAGCTTCAGGATCCTGGAAAGACGCGGCCATGTGGAAGATCTGCTTGCCGTGCTGGATGGCCACCACGCGCCGGCTCGAGAAACTGCCGCCGTCGCGGCTGCGGTCCACCTGGTAGACGATGGGTGCGTTGAAATCGCCGCGACGCAGGAAATAGGCATGCAGCGAATGCACGTGCCGCCCTTCGACGGTGGCATAGGCGGCCGTCAGGGCCTGTCCCAGCACCTGCCCGCCGAATACCTGCGGCGAGCCGATGTCCCGGCTCGCCCCGCGGAACAGATCCACTTCCAGCGATTCCAGCTCCAGCAGCTGCACCAGTTCAGCCAGTGGGGCGAGCATGGGTCGTCCAGCCTACTCGCCGGCGCGCGCCGGCGCGTCCGCAACACCCAGCCGCTGGTGCATCACCGGACTGGTGGTGGTGTATTGCAGGAACTGGCGCTTCTGCGGGTAGATGTAGTGCTGGATGGCGAAGGCAGCCAGCGCGGCCTCGTGGAACCCGGACAGGATCAGTTTCTTCTTGCCGGGGTAGGTGTTGATGTCACCCACCGCGAAGATGCCGGGAATACTGGTCTGGAATTTCTCGGTGTCGACCCGGAGGGCCTTTTTCTCCAGCTCCAGGCCCCATTCGGCGATGGGTCCGAGCTTGGGCGACAGTCCGAAGAACGCCAGCAGGCGGTCGGCATCGAGTGCGTGCAGGGCGCCGCTGGCGTCCTTCACATTGACGCCGGCAAGCTGATCGCCTGCGGTGTTGAGCGAGGCCGCAATGCCCTCCAGGAAGCGCATCCTGCCGGCGGCCACCAGGGCCTGCATCTTCGCCACCGAGGCGGGTGCGGCGCGGAACTCGGCGCGCCGGTGCACCAGCGTCAGTGAGGCGGCCTTGTCCGCCAGACCCAGCGTCCAGTCCAGGGCTGAATCGCCGCCGCCAAATATCACCAGCCGTTTGCCGTGGAAATCCGCCGCCGTGGTCACGCGATAAAATATCTGGCTGCCTTCAAACACGTCGGCGCTTTCCACGCCGAGGCGACGCGGCTGGAATGAGCCCACGCCGCCCGCGATCACGATCGCACCCGCGTCGAACTTCAGCCCGCCAGCGGTCTCCACGTCGAAGCGTCCATCCGCGCGCTTGTTGACCACGGTCACTTCCTGCCCGAAATGCATCGCGGGCTCAAAGGGACTGATCTGCTCCAGCAGCCGGTCGACCAGTTCCTGCGCACCACATACCGGCAGGGCCGGGATGTCGTAGATGGGTTTCTCCGGATACAGCTCGGCGCACTGCCCGCCCGGCTTTGCCAGCGAGTCGAGCAGGTGGCATTTGATGCCCAGCAGGCCGAGTTCGAAGACCTGGAACAGCCCGCAGGGACCGGCGCCAACGATGACGACTTCGGTCTGGATGATCATGGGAAAGCCCGCACGAAAGCGAACACCAGCTTCGGGGGTCGCGTCAGGCGCGGCCGGCGTTGGAATCGGTGGGGGTGTGGTAGTACTCGCTGTCGGCGGCGAGTTCGCGCACCAGCCGGCGCAGCTCATCGACTCGCGCCTCGGCGGTGCTGATTGGCAGGCAGTCCTGGCAGCGCGGATCGCCGCAGGGCTGGCGCGAATAGAGCCAGTACTGCACTGCCCCGGCCAGCAGGCCATCGGCTATGTCCCAGAGATCGGCGTCCTTGTCCTTGTCTGCAAGCTTGTTTCCCAGATCCACTGCCTTGGCAAAGGCTGACTCAAAACTTTCGGGGGTGGCGCTCATAAGATGGGTCACTATACCCGAACGGCCCCCTGCGGGGGTTGACCGTAACTGCCTGTGCAGATACTGTGGGGAAATGAACAACGAGAAACACACAGTCCCTGATTTCTATCGCGGCGACAACTGGTCGGCCGAGGAATCCATCGGCTACCTGCTGCGCACCACGGTATCAACGCTGATGCGTGCCGCCGAAACAGCCATGCGTCCCTACGGTCTGACCTCCGTACAGTGGGCGCCGCTGATGATCATCTCGCGCGGCAGCAATCCGACCGCGGCCAGTCTGGCGCGAGACCTGAACACCGACACCGGCGCGATGACGCGCATGCTCGACCGGCTGGAAGCCAAGGGCCTGCTGACGCGCACGCGCAGCGCCACCGACCGTCGGGTGGTGGAACTCACGCTCACCGAGCAGGGCCGGGAGCTGACCACGCAGATTCCGCATCACCTGGCCGCCGTCTACAACAACCACCTCGCCGGCTTCTCGCACGAAGAGTTCAGCGTGCTCAAGCAACTGCTGCGGCGGATCATCGCCAACCGCGACAACAGCGTGTAGCAACTTTCGGGGCCGGGTCACGGGCCCGGCTGGCGCTTTTCTTCAGCGATAGCCCTGCGCCTGCAATGCGAACAGGCGCTCGTACACTCCCTTCAGGCCCATCAGCGCGGCGTGGTCACCGCGCTCAACCACGCGGCCAGCATCCAGCACGATGATCTCGTCGGCCATGCGTACGGTCGAGAAGCGATGCGAGATCAGGATGGTCATGCGTCCCTCGGCCAGGTCGCGCACGTGGCGGAAAACCTCGGCTTCGGCTTCCGCATCCATCGCTGCGGTGGGCTCATCAAGCACGCGGATGTCGGCATCGCGGCGCATGAACGAGCGGGACACGGCTACCTTCTGCCACTGCCCGCCCGACAGTTCGCGTCCGCCCTGGAACCACTTGCCCAGCTGCGTGCGATAGCCCTCTGGCAGAGCCTCGATCATCTCGTCGGCCTCACCCAGCGCGGCCGCTTCGCGCCAGCGCGCCTCGTCCTCGAAGCTGTGCTCGTCACCGGCGCCGATGTTCTCGCCGACCAGCATCTGGTAGCGGACGTAGTCCTGGAAGATCACGCCGAAGCGCTGGCGCAGCACATCCACGTCCCAGTCCGCGAGGTCCCGCCCGTCGAGCAGGATGCGCCCGGCGGTCGGCACGTACAGGCGCGTGAGCAGCTTGATCAGCGTGGTCTTGCCCGAGCCGTTCGCGCCCACCAGCGCCAGGCTGCGGCCCGGCGGCAGGTGCAGCGATACATCCGACAGCGCCGGCTGCTCGGCGCCTGGATAGCTGAATGACACGTTTTCCATGCGCAGGCCGTCGGCCGGATCGGGACCGGCGCGGCCGGTGCCGCCCGGGGGCCGCGGCTCGGTCTCCAGATACTCATACAACGTCGAGAGGTAGAGATTGTCCTCGTACAGCCCGCTGATCGCTCCCAGTGCGGCGCTGACGGCACTTTGGCCCTGGCGGAACAGCAGCAGGTACATGGTCATCTCGCCAAGGGTGATGTTGCCGCGCACCGCGCTGATGGCGACCCAGCTGTAGCCGCCGTACAGCGCGGCGGTGCCCAGCAACCCCAGCGCAAAGCCCCAGCTGTCGCGACGGATCGCCAGCCGGCGCTCCTGCACAAACAGCCGCTGGTGGATGGCGCGATAGCGGTCGAGCAGGCGCTGGCCCAGCGCATAGAGCTTGACCTCCTTGGCGTGGTCCTCGCGGGCAATGACGGTTTCCAGGTACACCTGCATGCGGCGCTCGGCCGAGCGCCAGCGGAACAAGCGGAACGCCTCGTTGGAGAATCGCGCCTCGGCGACGAAGCCGGGCAGACCAGCCAGCAGCAACACGCCTACAGCCCACGGCGAGAACTGCCACAGCAGCACGCCGAAGCTGGCCAGTGACACCAGGTTCTGTGCCAGCGCGAAGGTGCGCTGTACCAGCGACAGGGGGCGCGCCGAGGCTTCGCGACGCGCCCGCGTCATCCGGTCGTAGAATTCCGAATCCTCGAAATGCTCCAGGTCGAGCGTGAGTGCTTTCTCGAGGATCATCGAGTTGACGCGAAACCCCAGCTGCTCGCGCAGCAGCGTGGTGGCCAGCGACAGCGCGCGCGTGCACAGTGCCAGCACCGCCACGGCCACGCCCTCCAGCGCCACCAGTTCGAGCACCGGGGCCAATTCGCCGCCGCCGGCGGCTGCGGCCACCACTGCATCGACGATGCGCGCGCCCAGCCAGGCAATCAGTGCGGGCAGCGCGCCTGCCAGCAAGGTAAGCAGCGCCAGCCAGATGGTGAGCCGGCGGCTGGTCTGCCACACCAGCTGCATGGCCTTGCGGCCGTAGGTGAAAACTTCGAGGAATTCGCGCGGCAGGCGATGCAGCGCCACACCCTGCTGCGGCGGCAGAGTGGGTCCGCGGCTCATGGTCCGATGACGCTGGCCTCGATCAGCCTCGATGCCACGTTGAGGCCGTTCAGCCCCTGCACTTCATACAGCACTTCAAAGGATTCGCCGCCGGTGACGCTGGCATCGATCTGGCGCAACTGGCTGGCGTCGACGGCGGCTTCAGCCGCCTGCATCAATCCCGTATCACGGGTGCCGGCAATAATCAGGTGACGGTGACCGCCCGGTCCTTGCAGCTGGGCGACGTAAGCGTAGTCGCGGTAGCGTTCCTGCGGTCCATGCGGAGCGCCCGCCTCGCTGATCCACGCGGTACCCGTGATCGAATCGATCAGCTCGTCGTACGAGCCGCCGAAGGAGTAGCGCGAGCCAGCCACCATCAGGTCTTCCAGCATGCCCAGCGCAGACAGATAACCGACATAAACCACATGGGTGCTCTTGAGCGTGGCCGGATCAAGCTCGGAGGCCAGCGTCAACAGCAGCGGTTTGCCCGATGCAGCCAGCAGCGGCAGCACTTCACGCAATGCCTGGGCACTGGAGGTGGGAAGGTAGCCCAGGTTCAGATCCACATGGCGCCCGCGGGCGTCCGGATCGGCGAGCAATCCCTGCTCCAGGTCACGCGGCGAATTGATGGCGAAGTCGCGCACCAGGCGGCGGATATCGCCGCGCTCATCCTGCTCGCCGAAAATGTAGTAGTCGCCAAGCACCAGCTGCAGCGGCAGATCGTCAGCCAGCAGCGGTGCCCAGAGGGCTGAATTGCGCAAGCCCTGCAGCTGCGGCTGGACCTGCGCCCCGCGCATGGCCACCACTGCGGCCGTGACAGCCGCCGCAAGCAGCAGCGCGATCACTGCACCCGCAATCCGTTCGCGTGCCGATTGCGGCAGCAGGCGGCGCCACAGCGACCGGGGCTGATCGGACGCAGGGGTCGCGCCCGGTGCCTCGATCGCGAGCCGGTACTCGCCCCGTGGCAGAGCCAGGCGCGCCGCCCCGGATGCGCCATAGAACTCGGCCAGCCGGCGGCGCAGCTTGTGTGCGGTCACGCGCACGGTGGCATCCTGGGCCAGATCGACTCCCGTGCCCCGCTCGAAGCAGTCGATTGCCACTTCGGCTTCCTTGGGCACGCGCCCGGCGGCCTCGCAGGCCACGAGGAACTCGAACAGCCGCGCCATCTGGGTGCCCTTGCCAAGCACCCCGCTGCCCCGGACCCGTTCGATTTCGGCCTGAAATACTGCTTCCACGCGCGAAGTCTAATGGGAAATTCCCGGCGAAACTGCTAATCTCGCGACCCGTTTTTTCTCGCCGCCGCGACCTACGCGGTGCGCCCTACTGGAACCCATGCAGCGCCCCATCCGCAACATCGCCATCATCGCCCACGTCGACCACGGCAAGACCACGCTGGTGGACTGCCTGCTCAAGCAGTCTGGCACCTTCGCGGCCCACGAGAAAATGGGCGAGCGCATCATGGATTCCAACGCCATCGAGAAAGAGCGCGGCATCACCATCCTGGCCAAGACCTGCGCCATCGACTACGGCGGCGTACGCATCAACGTGGTCGACACGCCGGGCCACGCCGACTTCGGCGGCGAGGTGGAGCGCGTGCTGTCGATGGTCGATGGCGTGCTGATTCTGGTCGACGCCGTGGAAGGCCCCATGCCGCAGACGCGCTTCGTCACGCGCAAGGCGCTGGCGCTGGGCCACAAGGCCATCATCGTGGTGAACAAGGTCGACCGACCCGGCGCGCGCACCGGCTGGGTGATCGACCAGACCTTCGACCTGTTCGACAAGCTCGGCGCCACCGACGAGCAACTGGACTTCCCGGTGATCTACGCCTCGGCGCTGCAGGGCTGGGCCAGCCTCGACGCCACGCAGCAGCAGCCGGACATGAGCGCGCTGTTCGAGGCGGTGCTCAAATACGTGCCGGAGCCCAAGACTGATGCCACCGGCCCGCTGCAATTGCAGATCTCCACGCTCGACTACAGCTCCTATGTGGGCCGCATCGGCATCGGCCGCATCCGCCGCGGCACGGTGCGTGCAGGCCAGAACGTGGTGCTGCGCCAGGGCGCCGAAGACCGCGGTTCGGGCAAGATCGCCCAGGTGCTGGCGTTCAAGGGTCTGGAGCGCGGACCGGTGGATTCGGCCGGTGCCGGCGACATCGTCGCCATCACCGGCATTGACGAGGTCAACATCGGCATCACCGTGTGTGATCCGGAAGGCGCGGAGGGCCTGCCGCCGATCTCCGTGGACGAGCCCACGCTCGCGATGATGTTCCAGGTCAACACCTCACCGCTGGCCGGACGCGAGGGCAAGTTCGTCACCAGCCGCCAGATCCGCGAGCGGCGGATGCGCGAACTGGAACGCAATGTGGCGCTGCGGGTCGACGATACCGGCGAGCCCGACATCTTTCGCGTCTCCGGGCGCGGCGAGCTGCATCTGACCATCCTGATCGAGAACATGCGCCGCGAGGGCTACGAACTGGCCGTATCCCGCCCGCAGGTGCTGCTGAAGCAGATCGACGGCGTCACCCATGAGCCCTGCGAGGCGCTCACCGTAGACGTGGAAGAAGCCCACCAGGGCGGCGTGATGGAGGCGCTGGGCCAGCGTCGTGCCGAGATGCGCGACATGACCATGGACGGCCAGGGTCGCGTGCGCATCGACTACCGGGTGCCGGCCCGCGGTCTGATCGGCTTCCAGGGGGAATTCATGAACCTCACCCGCGGCAGCGGCCTGATGAGCCATGTATTCGATGGCTACGCGCCGCTGAAGGGCGAAGTGGCCGAGCGACGCAATGGCGTGCTGATCAGCAACGAGAACGGCGAGGCCGTGGCCTACGCGCTGTGGTACCTGCAGGAGCGCGGCCGGATGTTTGTCAGTCCGGGCGAAAAGCTGTACGCGGGCATGGTCATCGGCATCCACAGCCGCGAGAACGACCTGGTGGTCAATCCGATCAAGACCAAGAAGCTCACCAACGTGCGCGCCTCCGGCAAGGATGATGCCGTGCTGCTCACGCCGCCCATCGAGCTGACGCTGGAATACGCGGTGGAGTTCATCGGCGACGACGAACTGGTCGAGGTCACGCCGAAATCGATCCGCCTGCGCAAGCGCCTGCTCGATCCCCATGCCCGCAAGCGTGAGGAGCGCGCGCTGGCAGCCGGCGCGGCCTGACGGCTGATTCCGGCCGGTTTTGTGCCGGTCCGGCACGGTTTTGCGGGAAATTGCGGCGAAAAATCCACAGTCGGCCAAAAACGGGGAAAGACGGCAAAATTCCGCCGCACGAACCTTGTTGGTTA
>DATKBK010000266.1:0-8056 GCA_035514045.1 Steroidobacteraceae bacterium
CCGCACCGTCGACAGCCACGTGAAGAAGCTGCGCCGCAAGATCGCCGACGTGGTGCCGGACCAGGAGTTCATCCATTCGGTGTACGGCGTGGGCTACTGCTACGAAGACCGGCGCTGACGGCGTATCCTTGCCCCGGCGGGCGCCGGTGCCCGACGAAGATCGGGGGAACAAGTGGGTCTCACCAGCCTGAAGCGCCTTGCGCTGTGCGGTTTTTCGCTGGCCCTGGTCACCGGCATGAGGGTGGAAGCCGCCGCGCCGCCGGCCCCTGCCGGCTGTGAACCGGATGGCCAGCTGCGCTACGTGTGCGGCCTGGTCAACCCCGAGGACCTCATCCGCCTGGGCGACACTCGCTGGCTCATTGCCTCGGGAATGGACGGGCCGCTCAATGGCGGCGCACCGGCACGGGGCCATGTGTACCTGGTCGATACCGCGGCGAAGACCTGGGTGGACTGGTTTCCCGGCACGGCCGCCACCAACCGGCACGACCGGACCCTGTTCGGGGACTGTCCCGGGCCCGTGGACACCACCGCCTTCTCCGCGCATGGCCTGGACCTGCGCCAGCGGTCACCCGGACGCTTCCGTCTCTACGTGACCGGGCATGGTGCGCGCGAGGCCATCGAGGTGTTCGAGGTGGACGCCAGCGGCGCACGACCGGCGATCGCCTGGGTCGGCTGCGTGGTGCTGCCCGCGAACGTGTCGGCCAACAGCGTCGTCAGCCTGCCCGATGGCGGTTTCGTCACCACCCAGTTCATGGATCGCAGCCTGCCGCTCAACGAGGCCTTCGGCCAGGTCACCAGGGGCGAGATCAACGGCAGGCTCTACGAGTGGCATCCAGGCGGCAAGGTCGAAGCCATCGCCGGCACCGAGCTGTCGGGAGCCAATGGCATCGTCGCTTCCGCCGATGGCCGCACGCTCTACGTCGCAGCCTTCGGCAGCAGGGAGATCGTGCGCTTCGAGCGCGGCGGGGGCGCGCTGCGCAAGCAGGTGGTGAAGGTCGACATCACCCCGGACAACCTGCGCTGGTCCCCGGATGGCAAGTTGCTGGCCGCGGGCGGCGTGCACGTTGCTCCTGGCGCGCCTGGTGCCGGCGGCTGGGCGGTGCTGGAGATCGATCCGCAGACGCTGGCGACAAGGCGCGTGGCCAGCGGCCAACGGCTCACTGGCATGGCCGCCGCCACGGTCGGCACGCGGGTCGGCAACGAGATCTGGGTCGGCACCTACAGCGGCAATCGCATCGGCTACGTGCCAGCGCAATAGCGCAAAAGGAAGCAAGCGGGAGACCGCCGCTGGACAGGCGGCTGATTCGATTATCGAAGAAATTGGGGGATCACTGCTGCCAGATCGCGCTCCGGCGCATTTACGGCGCGCGGGGTTTGGCCGAAACTTCCCGGTTCGAGCGGAGCCAAAGCATCCGTCCGGAAAGATTTTTTCTTCGATCCAGCGGGGGCGCGCGCAGCATGACCGGCAGTCATCGCATTCTGGCAAGGGCGGCACTGGCGGTGCTGGCGACGGTCGGCTTCGCGGCTTCTTCCGCGGCAGCCGATGCGCCCGCTGCGGCGGGTCCCCTGGCCCTGGTGGAAGCCCGCTGCGCCGCCTGCCACAACAGCACCGACTGGGCCGGCGGTGTGGCCTTCGATACCCTGTCGCCGGACAACCTGCACGGCGATGTCGAGGTCTGGGAGGAGACGGTCCGCAAGCTGCGCGGCCGGCTGATGCCGCCGCCGGGCGAGCCCCAGCCGACGCAGCGTGAGATTGATTCCCTTGTCGGCTGGCTGGAAACCCGCCTCGATGCCGCCGCCGCTGCCGCACCGCCCGATCCGGGCTATGTGGGCCTGCATCGCCTCAACCGCAATGAGTACGCGCGCGAGATCCGCCGCATCCTCGACCTGGATGTGGATGTCACGACGCTGCTGCCCCGCGACGTGTTCAGCGAGGGCTTCGACAACCAGGCCGCGACGCTGCGCATGTCGCCGTCCTTCCTCGACCAGTACATCACCGCGGCGCGCACGGTGGCGCGTCAGGCCATCGGCCGCACCGACGCCAAGTCCAGCAGCCACGAATACCGCGCACCGTCGTCGCTCGATCAGTCAAAGCATGTGGATGGCCTGCCGCTGGGCACGCGCGGCGGCTTCTGGGTCGATCACCATTTTCCGGCCGATGGCGAGTACGTGTTCAGCATCCGCGAGTTCTTCGCCATGGGCGCCGGCTACGTGACCAAGGTCGATCACGCGCACACAGTGATCCTCACCATCGACGGACGGCGCGTGTTCCAGCAGACCTATGGCGGACCGGATGACCTGAAGGCGGTGGACCAGCGCCAGGCCATTGCAGCCGACGAGATCCAGAACCGCTTCAATCAGATCCGCGTGCCGGTTCAGGCCGGCGTGCGGCGCATCGGCGTGAGTTTCATCCAGCGCTCGTTCGCGCAGTCGGATTCGCAGCTGCAGCCCATCGCAATGCTGCCCGAGATGGAGCGCGTGCCCCGCATTCCGGGCTTCACGGTGGCCGGGCCCTTCGACGTGACCGGCCTGGGCGACACGCCCAGCCGACGCCGCATCTTCAGCTGCCAGCCGGCCAGCGCCGCTGAGGAACCTGCCTGCGCGCGCCGCATTCTTGCCGACCTGGCCGCCGCGGCATTCCGCCGGCCCGTGAACGAGGAAGATCTGGCCGCGCCACTGTCCTTCTATACGCGGGCACGCGAGACCCGGGATTTCGAGGCGGGCATCGAGGGCGGCCTCACCGCCATCCTGTCCAGCACCCGGTTCCTGCTTCGTTCGGCGCCGGCGCTGACCGGTGACGAGGCGCAACCGCTGACCGATCTGGAGCTGGCGACGCGGTTGGGGTTCTTCCTGTGGAGCACAGGACCCGACCAGCGGCTCATCGAGCTCGCCACGGCTGGCCGCCTGCAGGATGAGCGCGTGCTGGCAGGCGAAGTAGCACGGATGCTCGCGGACCCGCGCGCAACAGCGCTGGTGGACAACTTCGCCTTCCAGTGGCTGAACGTCGCGCGCATGGGCAATTTCCAGGTTGATCCCACGCTGTACCCGGACTTCGACCACAACCTGCGCGCGGCGCTGCGCGAGGAAATCCGCCTGTTCCTCGGCGACACGCTGCGCGCCGATCGCAGTGTGCTCGACCTGCTGCGCTCCGACACCACCTTCCTCAATGAACGGCTGGCGCAGCATTACCGCGTGCGCAATGTGCGCGGCGACCAGTTCCGTCCCGTGCGACTGACCGATGTGAACCGCCACGGACTGCTGGGCAAGGGCGCACTGCTGATGGCCACGTCTTATGGCAACCGCACCTCGCCGGTGCTGCGCGGCGTGTGGGTGATGGATACGCTGTTCGCCAACCCGCCCTACGCGCCGCCGCCGGGGGTGGAGCAGTTTCCCGAGAACGAGCCCGGCAAGAGCATGGGCACGGTGCGCGAGCGGCTCGAGTCGCATCGCGCGCTGAAGTCATGCAATTTCTGCCATGGCGTGATCGACCCGCTGGGCTTTGCGCTGGAGAATTTCGATGTCACCGGAGCCTGGCGTGACCGCGACCTGGATGCCAACGAACCCATCGATGCCCACGGCCGGCTGTCCAGCGGCGTCGAGGTCACAGGCCCGGCTGAACTTGCGCGCGCCATCCTGGCGCGGCCGGATACATTCGTGCAGGCCTTCACCGAGAAACTGATGACCTATGCCCTTGGGCGTCCGCTGCGCGCACAGGACATGCCCGCCCTGCGCCGCATCGTGCGCGAAGCGGCCGGGCAGGAGTATCGTCTGGGATCACTGGTGCGCGGCATCGTCGCCAGTGACGCGTTTCGCAAGCGCCAGCCGCCCGAAGAGGGCGAACCGGACGGCACCGCGCATGTCGCCCATGCCGGGGCCGGGAGGTAAGCCTTGTTCATCACGAAGAAACACCTGTCCCGCCGCACGCTGCTGCGCGGCCTCGGCGCCAGCGTGTCGCTGCCGCTGCTCGATGCGATGATTCCCGCCGGCGTGGCGCTGGCGCAAACCGCTGCCGCTGCGAAGCCGCGGCTGGGTTTCTTTTACTTTCCGCATGGCGCCGTGATGGAGCAGTGGACCCCGGCCGCTACCGGCCGCGACTTCGAGTTGAACTACATCAACGCGGCGCTCACTCCCTTCAAAGATCAACTCACCGTCCTCAGCAACCTCGGCAACAAGCCCGGCGAGAGCCGCGCCGTGCATGCGCTGGTGCCGGCAACCTGGCTGTCCTGCGTGCATCCGCGCGAAACGCTTGAGCCCTACATGGCGCCGACCATCGACCAGATCGCCGCGAAGCACATCGGTCAAGACACGCCGTGGCCCTCGCTCGAAACCGCCACCGCGCAGGGGCAGGGCACGGGCAGCGCCTGCGAACGCGGCTATGGCTGCACCTACACGGGCACGCTGTCCTTTGCCAATTCCACCACGCCGCTGCCGGTGGAGAGCAATCCGCGCCAGCTGTTCCTGCGCCTGTTCGGCCAGGGCGACTCGGCCGCGGAGCGGCGCTTCCTCGCCGAGCAGACCGGCAGCATCCTGGACATGATCAATGACGAGATGTCGCAGCTGAACCGCAAGCTGGGTCCGCGTGACCGCAACACCCTGGACGATTACCTGGCCAGCGTGCGCGAAATCGAGCGTCGGCTGCAGAACAATGCGCAGGGTGATCTGGCGAACCTCACGCTGCCCGAAGTCCCCGGCGCCACGTCGGAGAATTTTGACGAGCACCTGCGGCTGATGTTCGATCTTGTCCTGCTGGCCTACCAGGGCAACCTGACCCGCGTGCAGAGCTTCATGCTGGCGCCCGAAGTCAGCGAGATGACCTACAACCATATCGGCGTGCCCGATGCCTTCCATGCCATCTCGCACCACGCCAATGATCCGGCCAAGAAAGACCGGCTGGCGCAGATCCAGAAATACCATGTCGAGGTGTTCGCCGACTTCCTGGCCAAGATGCGCGCCATCCCCGACGGCGAGGGCAACATGCTCGAGAACTCGATGCTGCTGTTCGGCAGCAACATGAGCAACAGCAATGCCCACAACCAGTTTCCGCTGCCCACCACCATCCTGGGCCGCGGGGCCGGCAAGCTGCGCGGCGGGCAGCACATCGACTTCGGCCGGCGCACGCCGCTGGCCAATGTGCACCTGACACTGCTGCAGCGCGCGGGAGTGCCCATCGAACAGCTGGGCGACAGCACCGGCGCCGTGACGGAGATCTGAGCATGCCTGCAGGAATCTTGCGCGTGCACGCGGCGCTGCTGCTGGCCGTGGTGGTGGCGGCCCCTGGCGTGGCGCTGGCCGCCGCGCAATCACCGACTTCCGCCGCACTGGCGGCAGATGTAGATGGCACCACGCCCCTGCACTGGGCGGTGTACCGCAACGATGCCGCGGAAGTGACGCGCCTGATCCGTGCCGGCGCGGACGCCAATGCCCGCAACGACTATGGTGCGACGCCGCTGTCGGAAGCCGCCGTTACCGGCAATGTGACTGTCATCAGCCAGCTGTTGAAGGCCGGCGCCGATGTGAAGGCGGCCAATGCCGACGGCCAGACGGCGCTGATGATCGTGGCGCGTTCCAGCAATGTTGAAGCGGCGAAGTTGCTGCTGAAGCGCGGCGCGGACGTCAACCAGCGCGAGGAGTGGCGCGGCCAGACGGCATTGATGTGGGCCGCTGCCGAAGGTCAGCCCGAGATGGTGAAGCTGCTGGTGAAGCACGGCGCCGAAGTGGATGCGCGCTCCAGCGTCAATGAGTGGGAGCGGCAGGTCACTGCCGAGCCGCGCATGCAGGCGCGGCCCTCCGGCGGTTTCACGCCGCTGCTCTATGCGGCGCGGCGCGGCTGCGCCGAGTGCGCGCGCTTCCTGCTCGAAGGCGGCGCCAGCGTGAACCTCACCGATCCCGACCGCATCACGCCGCTGCTGCTGGCCACGCTCAACCTGAACTTCGACACCGCCGCACTGCTGGTGAAGCATGGCGCCGACGTCAACAAATGGGATACCTGGGGTCGCGCGCCGCTGTCCGCGGCGGTGGACGTGAATACCGTTCCCACCGGCGGCCGCGCCGACCGCCCGTCGGACGATCGCACCACCGGTATCGAACTCATCGCCATGCTGCTCAAGGCCGGCGCCAACCCGAACATGCAGCTGAAGCTGTTTCCGCCCTATCGCTCGCTGCGTGATGACCGCGGCGCCGATACCATGCTCACGGTGGGCACCACGCCGCTGCTGCGCGCCGCCAAAGCCGTCGATGTGCCCGCGATCCGGCTGCTGCTGCAGCATGACGCACTGGTCGACCTGCCCACATCGCGCGGCGTCACGCCGCTGCTGGCGGCTGCAGGCGTTGCCTGGTCTGGCCTTGAGACCCGCGGCCGCTACCGGGCCGAGGCAGCAGGGCTCGAAGCGGCGACCCTGCTGCTGAATGCCGGTGCCGACGCCAATGCGCGCGACGGCAGCGGGGCCACGGCCCTGCATGGCGCTGCCGCCGCGGGCTGGAACCCGGTGGTGGCGCTGCTGGCCGCGCGCGGTGCCGACCTGTTCGCGACGGATGGTCGCGGACGCACTGCCATCGAACTGACCCGCGGCGAGGCCAGCACCTCCGGTCGCTCGGCGGGCGTGCCGCCGCAGCCCGAGACCGAGGCGCTGCTGCGCGGCCTGATGGCCGCCGCGCAGCCACCTGCGGCATCCGCGGCGCGCTAGCGAAGCCAATGAATCGCCGTCGTTTCATGCGCGCGGTACCTGCCACCGCGTTCGCTCTGTCGACCCTGGGTGCGAGCCTCGCGCGCGCCGCCGTTCCGTCGCCGGCCGCTACACCAGCCGCCGTGGAGCTCGCCGACCGTCTGTGGCAGATCACCGGTTGCGGCGGCAATGTCACGCTGTTCAACTCACCGGAAGGGGTGCTGCTCGTCGATGGCGGCGCATCGTCCCATACTGCCGCGCTACTGAAGGAAGTCGGCCGCCTCACCGGCACGCAGCGAGTGCACACGCTGTTCAACACCCACTGGCACCACGACCAGACCGGATCCAATCTCGCGCTGGGCAAGGCCGGCACCCGCATCATCGCGCATGAATACACGCGCCTGTGGCTGACCACCGACGTGGAGAGCCGCTGGGAGGACCGGGTGTATCAGCCGCTGCCGAAGGTGGCGCAGCCCAGCGAGACTTTCTACACCACCGGGTCGCTGGCCTTCGGCGGCGAACAGATCGACTACGGCCACCTGGGCCAGGCGCACACCGACGGCGACATCCACGTGTTCTTCCGCAAGGCCAATGTGCTGGTGGCCGGCGACGTGGTGTCGGTGGGCCGGTTTCCCGTCATCGATCCGGCCAGCAATGGCTGGCTGGGTGGCATGGTGACGGCCGTGCAAACTCTGGTCGGACTGGCCGATGCCGGTACCCGCGTGGTTCCCGGCATAGGTCCGGCGCAGGATCTGACCCACCTCAAGGCAGAAGAGACCATGCTCGAAGCCATGCGCCAGCGACTGGGGCGACTGATGGCGCAGGGCATGAGTGCGGCAGAGATGATTGCCGAGCGGCCAGCCACGGATTTCGAGCCGCAGTGGGGCGACCCGACGCTGTTCATCCGCAATGCCTATCCGGGCATGGCGCATCGCGCCCGAGAACTGGGCGTATCCATCGTCTGACTTGAATTGCCCGGGGCGGGGCTGGCCAGCGGTTGACACGTACGCCTTGAGTGTATTAGTGTAATAATACACATAGATAAGGTCTCATGTTCTCACTGCATCCCGAATCCGGTGTTCCCCTCTACCGCCAGCTCATGGAGCAGATCCGGCGCCTGATAGCTGGCGGGCAGCTGCCCCCAGGCACCGCGTTGCCCTCGGTGCGCGAACTGGCGCTGGAACATGCCGTGAATCCGATGACGATTTCCAAGGCCTACGCATTGCTCGAAGCCGAGGGCCTGCTCGAGCGCAATCGCGGCAAGCCGATGACTGTGGCGGCGGGCGCGCCGGGCGCTGCACCGCTCGCCAGACGACTGCAGCAGCTGGAGCCGCAGGTCATGCAACTGGCCGCGGCAGCAAAGCAGCTCGAACTTTCCTTCCGGGACGCTGCGG
>DATKBK010000267.1:0-2334 GCA_035514045.1 Steroidobacteraceae bacterium
CAACTGCGCCTCGCCGGTCGCCAGCAGCGTGCGCATCTGCCGACTGACGTTGGAGCGCGCCTTGCTCGACAGCGCGCCAAAGTAGCCGGCGAGCGAGTCCCAGTCCAGCGGGATCGTGGCGTTGGCCAGGGTCGGCCACCGGGTGACACGGTAGGCGACCGAGGCAGCCAGCGCGGGTGGCGGCTGCAGTGGCGACCTTTCGTCCTGCTGCTGAAACTCCAGCAAACTCCATTCCTTCTTTCGGCTCAGCAGGTAGGCATACAGCGCGGCACTGACCGCGGCCTCCTGCCCGTTACGCGCCACCAGGTGCGGACGGTCGGCGACCTCGGTCAGCATGTCGAGCCGCGCGGCGCGCAGCCCCAGCACCCGGTGCGTACTGCGCTTGAGCGCGAGATAGCCGACCAGTTCCGCGCCGTCGAAAGCCAGCAGCAGCCACAATTGAAAGCGCCCTTTGGCGAACAATTCGGCGTTGCGCAGGTGGTTGCGGTAGAACTCGAACGTGGAGAACGGGTCCGGGCGTGGGGATGCAAGGTTTAGCGCATTGATCGCCTCGCGCCAGGGCTCGGCCTGCGCCAGGTCATGCAGGCAGCGGACCTCGATCACAGCGGCACCACTCCGCCGGGCGCGTCCGGCGCCACGCGCAGGGCCGGCGCGTGGCGCTTGAACTGCACCGGGTTGAGCCCCAGCCGGCGCGCGGCGGCCTGCACCAGGACTTTGCCCAGCGCACCGGCGCCGTGCTCGCGCGCCGACAGATCGCTCCAGCCGAGGCGTGCGCGAAAAAAACGGTTCGCCACGTACACGCGCGAGCGCCGTACACTCTCGCGCGTGAAATACTCGGTGGACAGCGACACATTGACGCTGTCCAGGTTGGTCACGCGGTGCGGCGCATTCTGCGGCCAGGCGATCCACTGGCCCGGCTCCAGATCGTAAACCTGCGCGGCCGCGTCGAAGCCCGACTCGTACGGCAGGTACTCGTGCCGCACGCCGGCAAAAATGTCTTCCAGCAGTTCGCGCTTCATGTAGTGCTCGTCCAGCGGCGGATAAACCCACACGCGCTTGCGGCCGCGGATATGCCACAACACGTTTGCGGGGCCGTCGGCATGGTAATAGACCAGCGCGTTCCTCGAGGAGATCAGCAGCGTGCCCTGGCTGGCGTGCGGGACGAAACCCGGAACCTGCGCGGCGAGCTGCCCGTACAGCTCGTCCAGCAGGCGCCGGTAGCGCGCATCGGCGCGGTCAACGCGGGTCACGTTGAGCCACAACCGGCCGTTCTTGACCGCGCGCAACAGCTCCGTGCCACTGACACCGTCGTGCACCGCCAACTGGTTTTCCCCGGGACGCGTGGGGTCACTGCCCATGTGCAACGCAAACAACTGCTGGCGCGGGAAATGATCCAGCAGCTCGATCAGCGCCGCGTCGCTGAACAGTTCCGCCTCGTGCAGGCGGTGGCTACCCACGACAATGCGCCGACCGAAGCCGGCCTTGAGAGCGTCGGGCAGCCCGACCCCGACGTCGTTCGCCACGCTTGTCATGAACTCACCGCCGCGGACCGGGCCGGCGCTGGCGCCGACGCTGGCACCGGTTCCGGCGGCGTGATTCCGATTTCGCGCAGGCACAGGATCACGACGCCGATGGTGTTGGTCAGCTCGCCCAGCACGATGCCCATCACCGCGCCGGCGCCGCCGTAGTGCTGCATGCCCCACAGGCTGCACACCAGCGCCACGACCGCACTGATCAGCGCCAAAGGCGTCAACAGGCGGAAGCGCTCGCGCGCGATCAGCAGGTACAGAAGTTGCTGGTGCACCACCATCAGCACGAAGGCCGCCGACCACATCATCAGCAGCAGGTCGCGCTGCGCGAAGTTCTTCTTCAGCATCACGTCGAATACCCAGTCGCGCAGCAGCCACACCACAGTGAAATAGCAGATCGCCGTTGCCGCGATGCCCAGCGCCAGCCACACCAGCCGCCGCAGCACCAGCGGCGCGCCGCGCTCGACCAGCCAGCGCGATGCCAGCGGCAGCAACAGCGAGCCGATGCCGCTGGACAGCAGGTTCACCGGCATCGCCAGCAGCCGCGTCGCGGCAATGGCGGCGACCGTGCGCACGTCAAGCATGGCGGCCACCAGGTAGGTGTAGCCCTGGCTGAAGGTCCAATGGATCGCCGCGCCGCCGGTGGACCAGGTGGCCAGCGGGGCGATCTCGCGCAGGATGCCCTGGGCGCCGCGGGCATCCCAGGCCTCGCTGCGCAGCAGCATGCGTGACAACAGCGCGGAGGCCACCAGCGCGGCGAGGCCGGACGCCAGCACCGCGGTCGCCGCGGGCTGCGGGCTGAACG
>DATKBK010000268.1:0-3741 GCA_035514045.1 Steroidobacteraceae bacterium
CGCGGCCTCGGCCGGCGTCGCCGCAATGAAGGCGGCAGCAGCAGCGAGCAATGCAATACGCGCGGGAAGCGGCCGCACCATGGGAGATTCTCCAGGCGTCCCTGTGCTGGCAGTATGCCTTGGATCATGGCCCCAGCCTGGTAGCAGGTCCAGTTGCCCAGCGCGAACTGAGGCTACGGTGCGCGCGGCCCCTGGCTGCGCCAGGTGGATACCCGGATTGCCGCGCTCCCGCCGGCTGCTGCCAGGGCGGTTCGGTACCGGCCCTGCGTCTGGCGCAATTCCTCGTACATGCCGACCAGGTCCATGTACTTCTGCAGCAGGCGCTCGTCGCTGTTGATCACGTCCAGTACGTTCTGCGCATAGGCTGCACGGCGCTCCATCAACAGCAGACTGTTGGTTGGACCGGTGCTGATATTGGACGGCTTGATCAGCGACACGTTCGCGGGCGTATTCCTGCCGTAGGAGCCGTAACCCGTCACCACCGACGTGTTGTACATCAGGAACGCGGGCGTGCACGTGCGCGTCATGATCATGCTGCCAGGGTGCAACGACATGTACCCACAGTAGATGTCGTAGTCGCTCTTCTTGTTGACCTTGTTGTAGAGCTCGAAGAAATCGTCTTCCACGTCGGCGATTGACTTCGACAGGCGCTTGCCCTGGACCCAGATCTCGTCGAGCTCTTCCAGGGGTTGCTGGTCGGCGGCGATGGCGCTTCCAGCCACCACTGCAGACATCAGGGCAGCAAAGACCAAATGCAGGGGACAGTTGCGTTTGCCGGGCATGTTCCAACCCTCAAGTGCAGCGCTCAGGCCGTCGGCGCAAATCGTAGCCCCGGCGGTGCCAGAGCGGAAGGTTATCACCCTCTCCCCGGCCCACCGCCCGAAGCCCCCTGCCGCTATCCGAAATTCCGGCGCGCCCTGGCCGCCGGCACCTGCTGGGTGATGCAGTGGATATTGCCGCCGCCGAGCAGGATCTCGCGGCCCGGCACTGCCACCACCTCGCGGTCCGGAAAGATGCGTTTCAGTCGCGCCAGTGCCGCGCCGTCGGTGCGCCGGTCGAGCAGCGGCACGATCACTGCGCCGTTGCAGAGGTAGAGATTGGCGTAGGACGCTGCCAGGCGCGCGCCGGCGTCGCGTGGCATGGAACCGGCGTGCTGGAGCACGCCGGCGGCCTCGGCGGCGGACAGCTTCAGCGGTCCGGGTGATGGCAGCTTGTGCACCTTGAGGCGCCGGCCGCGCGCATCGCGAGCCGCGTGCAGTCGCTCCAGCGCATCGTTCGATACTGTCCACTGCGCATCGCGGCGGCTGGCGGGGAACGTGAGGCACACCTCGCCCGGCCGTGCAAAGCAGGCCAGGTTGTCGACATGGCCATCGGTCTCGTCGTTAACCACGCCCTCGCCCAGCCAGATCACTGTGCTGGCGCCGGTGTAGGTGCGCAGATGGTGCTCGATCTGCTCCTTCGACAATCGTGGGTTGCGGTTGGGGTTCAGCAGGCATTGCTCGGTGACCAGCAGCGTGCCCTGACCGTCGGTGTGGATGGCGCCGCCCTCCATCACCAGCGGTGCGCGATAGCGGTCGACGTTCTCGACCGCCGCGACCTTCTGCGCCACCAGATCGTCCTGGTCCCAGGGGAAATACAGCCCACCCTCGAGGCCACCCCAGGCATTGAAGCGCCAGTCCACCGCGCGGCGGCGACCCGCGGCATTGACGACAAAGGTAGGCCCCACGTCGCGCATCCAGGCGTCGTTGTTGCTGATCTCGATGACACGGATGCGAGGTCCCAGCTGGGCGCGAGCGAATTCGAACTGCGCCGCGGATGCGGCAACGGCAACAGGTTCGAAGCGGGCGATGGCGGTGGCCACCGCCGCGAATGCCAGTTGCGCGGGACGTGCGCCTTCGCGCCAGTTATCCGGCCGCTCGGGCCAAAGCATCCAGGTACCGGCATGCCGGTCGAACTCGGCCGGCATCCAGTAGCCGTCGGCAGCCGGGGTGCGGGTCAGCGTGCGGGTCATCCCCCGAAGTCTAGCGGCAAACGCGCTTCAGAACTCCTTCCAGATGTTGTCGTCCGTGCCGGTTGCGGCACCCTTGGGGCTCACCCAGGGACGACCCCGCCGGCGCCGTTCGGCGGCCGCAGTGCTGGACGCTGACGCCATTGCAATCTGCGGCCTGAGAGGTGCGGCGGCCTGCGCCAGCAGGTGACTGTCCACCTTGTAGCGCTGCATTGAGGAATTGAGGTGACGCGCCTGGTCCGCCATTGAAAGGCTGGCAGCGGAGGCCTGCTCCACCAGTGCCGCATTCTGCTGGGTGAGCTCATCCAGCTGCATCACCGCCCGGTTCACCTGCTCGATGCCGGCCGACTGTTCGCCGGACGCGGCGGCGATTTCGGCCACGATGTCGGACACGCGTCGGACCGAGGTGACGATCTGGTCGAGCGTGGCGCCCGAGCGGGTGACCAGGGTCGAACCCTCCTCCACCTTGCGCACACTGTCCTGGATCAGCGCCTTGATCTCCTTGGCGGCAGTGGCTGACCGGCTGGCGAGATTGCGCACCTCGGTGGCCACCACGGCGAAACCGCGGCCCTGCTCGCCTGCGCGCGCAGCTTCCACGGCGGCATTCAGCGCCAGCAGGTTGGTCTGGAAAGCGATCTCGTCGATCACGCCGATGATGTCGGCGATCTTGCGCGATGACTGGTTGATCTCGGTCATGGCCTGCACGGCCTTGGCCACCACCGCGCCGCCCTGTGCAGCATGCTCGCGCGCCTCGACCGCCAGCTGGTTGGCCTGCGCCGCGTTGTCGGCATTGTGTTTGACCGTGCTGGTCATCTCCTCCATGGAGGACGCGGTCTCTTCCAGCGAAGAGGCCTGCGCTTCGGTGCGTTGCGACAGGTTGCCATTGCCCTGGCTGATTTCGTCGGCGCCGCGGCTGACTTCCTCGGCCGCGTGCTTCACCTGCGAGACGACAGTGGCCATGCTTTCGGTAAGTTCGTTGATGCCGCTGCCCAGCTTCACCAGCAGTCCGGCGCGACCTTCGGTGCGCACGCGGCGGGTGAGGTCACCCTCGTTCGCCGCGGCCACCAGGCCTTGCAGCTCGTTCAGTGCGGTATCAATGGTGTCCACCAGCTCGTTGACCAGCTTCGACAGCGCTTCGAAGAAGCCACGCTTGCCCTCCAGCGAGATGCGGTTGGACAGGTCGCCGTCCATCACGGCGGCGATGATCTTCTGCAGCTCGGCTTCGGTGTCCTTTTCCAGCGCACGCAGCTGCGTCTGCTGGGCCAGATCCGCCACTTCCTGGCTGCGGTCGAACCACTCGATCACCGTGCCGAGCCGGCGGCCGTTCTCGTCCTTCATGGGACTGACGATGGTCTTGATGGTGCGACCGCCGATCAGCTCCTCGCGCGTGGCGATGCCGCTGAGGCGCTCGAGGTCGGCGGCCAGCGCCGCGGCATTGCGGGTCAGCCCGTCGAGGCTCGAGCCCATCAGGTGCGCAGCGTCGAATGCCGGCAGGTCGTTGCGGAAGGCTTCCTGCAGGCCTGCCATCAGTCGTTTGGCTGCCGGGTTCACGAAAATGATCTGGCGGCTGTTGTCCACCACCATCACATTGGCATCGAGCTGGTCCAGGGCACCACGGAAAGCCGCATTGAGCAGCGCGGTCTCGCGCTGCGGGGTGATATTGGTCAGGTAGCCCACCACCTTGTAGGGCTTGCCGTGGACATCGACCACCGGATTGAAGATCGCGTTGACCC
>DATKBK010000269.1:0-4367 GCA_035514045.1 Steroidobacteraceae bacterium
CCGGCGGGCCTGGGCTGCGCCGACATCCTGGTGCGCAATGGCGTCACGCCCATCGTGTTCGACAAATATCCGCGCATCGGCGGGCTGCTCACCTTCGGCATTCCACCCTTCAAGCTCGAGAAGGAAGTGGTGGAAACCCGCCGCATCGTGATGGAAGAAATGGGCGTCGAATTCCGGCTGGGCATCGAGGTGGGCAAGGATCTGCCGTTCGAGCAGTTGCTGGCTGAATACGATGCCGTGTTCCTCGGTATGGGCACCTACACCTACGTGAAGGGCAATTTCCCCGGCGAGAACCTGCCGGGGGTGCACGAGGCGCTACCCTACCTGGTGTCGAATATCCAGCATGAGCTGGGGCTGCCGGGTGGCGAGGACTTCGTTGACCTTGCGGGCAAGCGCGTGGTGGTGCTTGGCGGTGGCGACACCGGCATGGACTGCAACCGTACTGCCGTGCGCCAGGGTGCGGCCTCGGTCGCCTGCACCTATCGACGCGATGCCGAGAACATGCCGGGCTCGCGCCGCGACTACAGGAACAGCGTCGAGGAGGGCGTGACCTTCCTGTTCAACCGCCAGCCGATCGAGATCATCGGCGAGGGCAAGGTCGAGGGTGTGCGCGTGGTCGAGACGCGGCTCGGCGCGCCCGACGCACGCGGCCGCCGCGTGCCGGAGAATGTGCCCGGCAGCGAGCAGGTAATTCCCGCCGATGCCGTGGTGATTGCGTTCGGCTTCCAGCCCAGCCCGGCAAAGTGGTTCGACGCGCACGACATCAAGCTGCATGGCAATGGTCGGGTGCGCGTCACTGCTGACCGCGTGACGCCGTTCCAGACCACCAATCCGAAGGTGTTCGCGGGCGGGGACATGGTGCGTGGCTCGGATCTGGTGGTCACCGCGGTGTTCGAGGGGCGCGAGGCGGCCAAGGGAATCCTGGGGTACCTCGGACTGGAGTGACCCCGCATCGGCAGCGAGCCGCGGAGAAGTAGTCAGGGAAAGACAGGGGGGAGTGATGAAGAAGCTTGTGGTGGCGCTTGCAGGCGCCGTGCTCTTCGCCGCCGCCTTTGCGGCGTATTCGTGGCTGGAATTGCGCAGCGGGTATGAGCAAGGCGAGGAGCTTGCGAGCCGCATTGCCGCACTGGAGGCGCAGCAGGTTGCCCGGCCATTCGTGCCACCAGCACCGCCTCCCCTGTCACCCGCACCTGCCGAGGCCGCCGCGCCGGCCCAGGTGACGACGATTCCCGCAGCCGTCCCTGCGCCGCCGGCCCCCCGGCAGGAGGCCACTGGCGCCGGTCCGGCAAGTGCGCCGATGGCAGACATGGTGGCGCAACTGATGCAGGGAGATCAGGGCCGGGATCTGATGCGCGCGATGATGGCGCAGATGTATCCGGATCTCGCAACGGAGCTGGATCTCACGCCCGAAGAAATGCGGCAGTTCGTCGACCTGATGGCGCAGCAGCAGCAGGACCTGGGATTGGAATCGATGGGATTGATGGCCGGGGGGCCGCAGGATCCGGCCGCGCGCCAGGAGTTGCAGGGCAAGCTGGTGGAGAAGGAGCGCGCCCACGAGGCTGAACTGGCCGCCTTGCTGGGGAGCAAGTACCCCAGATGGGAGGAGTACCAGCACACGGCCGCTGCGCGCCAGCAGGTGCAGCAGCTGCGCAGCGCCCTGGTGTCGAGCGACAGCCCGCTGACCGAGGCCCAGTCGACGCGGCTGGTGACGGCATTTGCGGCCGAACAGAAGCGTCTGGCTCAGGACGAGCGCAACTTCACCAACTCCGCCGCGGCGCTGGCCTCACCGGACATGATGCAGGAAACCATGCAGCGCGCAGTCGAGTCACAGCGCCGCCTGGTGGACGTGGCAGCGCCGCATCTGAGTTCTGCCCAGCTGGAGCGTTTCCGTCGGCAGGTGGAGCAGCAGGTCACCGTGCTGAACGCAACGATGGGATTGATGGGGGGACAGGGAGGCCAGCCATGAAGACGCTTGCGGTGGTTCTTGGCGCAACGCTGATTGTCAGCAGCGCCGTCGCGGTGCATCTCTGGCGTGAGCGCGGCCTGCAGGATGACAGGAACCGACAGCTTGCGGCGCGCGTGAGTGAGCTGGAATCGACCGGTCCCGCGCAGATTGCAGCACCGGCGACTGAAGATGCGCAATTGTCGGCAGCAGTCGTGCAGGGTGCTCCCGACGGTGCCACGAACCCGGCTGCCGGTCAGCAGGCTGCCGCCAGCAACGCCAATTCGTTGCTGGCCGGAATGCAGCAATCCTTGAACACCCCCGAAGGCCGGGAGTTCACCCGCACGATGACGCGCGCAATGCTGGAAAACCAGTACCCGGATCTGGCCCAGACGCTGGGGCTCAGCGCAGAGGAAGCGGGGAAGTTCCTCGACCTGCTCGCGCAGCACAGGGTCGCCCAGGGCCTGGACCGGGCAAGCCTGCAGCTGGGCAACACGGGTGACCGCGCGGCGCGGGAAGAGATGGCGCGCCAGCTGGCACAGATGGAACAGGCCCATGAGGGCGAGCTCGCCGCGATGCTGGGGGGCAACTACGAAAAATGGAAGGACTACCAGCGTGCGGCAGCAGAACGCCTGCGGGCGGGCAACGCGCGCCAGGAAGCGGACCAGCTACGCAGTGCCGTCAGTCCGCGCGGCAACCCGCTGAGTGATGCGGGCTTCCAGGCCCTGTCCTCTGCGCTGGCCGCCGAACAGCGGCGCATCGATGAGGATTCCCGCGGCCTGAGCATGCAGCAGCAGCTGCAGCGCCTGAGCGAGAGCAACCGCCGGCTGGTCGATGTGGCGGCAGCCCACCTCGATGCGACGCAGCTGGAAGGATACAAGCAGCACCTGGAGCAACAGACACAGATGGCGCGCGCGATGATGGGAGCGATGGGCACTACGGGTCCGGCGCAGTGATGCACCAGACATTCACCAAGACCCCCGGCTGGTTCGACTGGTATCAGGACCCATCGAAGCCGCGCTTCGTCCTTCCGGCCGGTGCAGTCGACGCGCACTGCCACGTGTTCGGCCCCGGGGCCGAGTTTCCCTTCGCGCCCGAGCGCAAATACACGCCCTGCGACGCTTCCAAGGCCCAACTGTTCGCGTTGCGCGACCATCTGGGCTTCGCGCGCAACGTGATCGTGCAGGCCACCTGCCACGGCGCCGACAACCGCGCGATGGTCGATGCCTGCATCGCCGCGAGCGGCAAGGCGCGCGGCGTGGCCACCGTGCGCCGTTCGGTGACCGACGCCGAGCTGCAGCAGCTGCATGTCGCCGGCGTGCGTGGCGTGCGCTTCAACTTCGTGAAGCGGCTGGTCGATTTCACGCCCAGGGACGAGCTGCTGGAGATTGCCGGCCGCATCCACCAGCTGGGCTGGCATGTGGTGATCTATTTCGAGGCGGTGGATCTGCCTGAGCTGCGGGACTTCTTCACCGCGCTGCCCACCACCGTGGTGGTCGATCACATGGGTCGGCCCGATGTGCGCCAGCCCATCGACGGGCCCGAATTCGGCCTGTTCCTGAAGTTCATGCGTGAGCATGGCAATGTCTGGAGCAAGGTGAGCTGCCCGGAGCGGCTTTCGGTGAGCGGACCCCCGGCGCTGAATGGCGAGCGGCACGCGTATCGTGATGTCATCGCCTTCGCGCGGCGCGTGGTTGAAGAATTTCCAGACCGCGTGCTGTGGGGCACCGACTGGCCGCATCCGAATCTCAAGGACCACATGCCGGATGACGGCCTGCTGGTCGATTTCATTCCCCAGGTGGCGGTTACGGTGCAGTCGCAGCAGAAGCTGCTGGTGGACAACCCCATGCGGTTGTACTGGCCGGAGGAATCCCGCTAGCCGCCCCGGCATCGGCACGGCGTTATACTTGGGCTGGCTGTTGCACCGCCGGAACCTGATCGGCGAGGAGTCTGCCATGCGGTCAATGCTGACGGTCTACGAGTTCGCGCAAACCAGCTGATGCACTCCATTCTGGTCATTGTTGCGCATGCCCTGGTCAGCAGTGGAGGCGCGCTGGCGATTGCTCCCTACAGCATTGATCCCGCCGCGACGACAAATTCACTGTTGATCCTGTGCATGGCGTCGGCGGCACTGTCTGCCGTAGGTTTCTTTGCCACGACGACTTATCTGTCGAAACGGATCCGGACCGTCACCGGGCTGAAAGTCGGCCTGTTGTGCGGGTTGCTCTGCAACGCAGTCATCGGCCTGGTGATGGCGGGCATCGACTATTCGCTGGTCCTGTATCTGGCCTTGCTCGCGCCGACGCTGCTGGCGGTGCTGCTGGCTTCGCTGCTTGAGCGGTCGAAGTCCGGCTGGCAATCCTGACCAGGCCGGAGCAGGTTGCATGGATTTTCCAGTGCTGGCCAATCTCCCCGCCGCGTTGCC
>DATKBK010000270.1:0-2523 GCA_035514045.1 Steroidobacteraceae bacterium
AGCAGGTACACCCCGCCGGCGACCAGTACCCCGATCGCGGAGGCAATCAGCAGCGCGGTCATCGCGCGCGCTCCGAGGTCGGCAGCGGGGGCTTGACCGTGCCGAGCATCGAGAGCACCAGCATCGCGCCGCCGAAGACCACCAGGTAGACGCCCATGTCGAAGGCGATCGCGCTGGTCAGGGACACGGTGCCGAGCAGCGGCAGGTCGAGGTCCACATGGCCGGAGCTGAGGAAGGGCAGCCGGAACAGCCACGCCGCCACCCCGGTGGTGGCCGCGAGCAGCAGGCCAACGGCGATCAGGCGCACGTAGTTGAAGCCCATCCGGCCTTCCACGTGCCGGGCCCCGAGCAGCACGTACTGCAGCAGCACGGGCATCACCAGCACCAGGCCAGCGATGAAGCCGCCGCCGGGCTCGTTGTGCCCGCGCAGGAACAGGTAGGCCGAGACCGCCAGTGCCAGCGGGAACAGCAGGTGGGCGAGCTGCGCGGGCATCGGCAGGTCGGCGCGGGGTCCCGGTACCGGCGCGTCCGGCGCGAGGCGGTGGGCGCGGAGCAGGGCATGCACCACCAGCGCGGCCACCGCGAACACGGTGATCTCGCCCAGGGTGTCCAGCCCCCGGAAGTCGACCAGAATCACGTTCACCACGTTGCGGCCATGGCCTTCCGGCCACGAGCGCGCCAGCAGTTCACCGGCGACGGTGTCCAGCGGGTGCTGCAGCATCGCGTAGGCCAGCACCGCGACCACCACGCCCGCGGCCAGCGCCACCACGCCGTCGCGGATTCGCCGCCAGTTGCGCGTCGGCTGGGGCGAAGTCTGCGGCAAGTAGTTCAAGGCCAGCAGCACCAGGGCCACGGTCAGCATCTCCACCAGCAGCTGGGTCAGGGCAAGGTCGGGTGCCGAGAACAACACGAACAGCAGGCTCACCGCCAGGCCGACCACGCCGATCACCACCAGCGCGGGCAGGCGCTGGCGATGCAGCGCCACGGTTCCCACGGTGCCTGCCACCAGGGTGAACCAGAGCACCCAGGCGAACAGCGGGAGGTCCTCGCTAACCGGGAGCGACAGGCCGGCAAGCACTTGCCAGGCCGGTGCAGCGGCCAGCGCAACGGCAGCGAGCAACAGCAGGATCAGCGAGCGGTGCAGGCGCTCGTTTGCGATCAGCCGGGTGACCCGGGTGGCGATCCACAGCAGGGCGTCGTCGTGGTGCTGGAAGATCTGGCGGCCCAGGGACCGGCGCACGACCGCATGCAGGTCGAACAGCCGGCGCAACGCGAAGTACAGGCCGATCCCCAGCAGCACGCCACCGGCGCTCATCGCCAGCGGCAGGTTGAACCCGTGCCAGACCGCCAGGCTGTACTCCGGCACGGCGTCGCCGAGGACGCCGCGGGCGGCAAGCGCCAGCACCGGCGCAATGGTCCAGCCCGGGGCCACGCCGATCAACAGGCACACGGTGACCAGCACCAGCACCGGGATCTTCATCCACACCGGCGGCTCGTGGATCTCCTTGCGCACGTCGCGCGGGCCTTCGCCGAAGAAGGTGTCGTGCACGAAGCGCAGGCTGTAGGCCACGGCGAGGCCGGACGCAAGCATCGCCGCCACCGCTGCGGCAAGCCGCAGGCCGTCCTCGCGGATCTCGAGTGTCTCGGCGAAAACATCTCCTTCGACAGGAAGCCATTGAGCAGCGGGATGCCCGCCATCGCCAGCGCGGCCACGATCGCCAATACGCTGGTATAGGGCAGGACCCTGCGCAGGTTGCCCAGCCTTCGCATGTCGCGGGTGCCGGTCTCGTGTTCGATGATGCCGGCCGCCATGAACAGCGACGCCTTGAAGGCGGCGTGGTTGAGGATGTGGAAAAGCCCCGCGACCACCGCCAGCGGCGTCGACAAGCCGAACAGAAGGGTGATCAAGCCCAGGTGGGAGATCGTCGAATACGCCAGCAGGCCCTTGAGGTCATGCTGGAAGATTGCGAACCACGCGCCCAGCAGCAGGGTGACTGCGCCGACCGCGGTCACCACGTAGAAGAACATGTCCGTGCCCGACAGCACCGGGTGCAGCCGCGCCAGCAGGAACACCCCGGCCTTCACCATCGTCGCCGAATGCAGGTAGGCGGAGACCGGCGTGGGCGCCGCCATCGCGTGCGGCAGCCAGAAGTGGAATGGCACCTGCGCGCTCTTGGTGAACACCCCAGCCAGAACCAGGCCCAGCACCCACGGGTAATCCGCGTGCGCGCGGATCTGCGGGCCGGCGGCCAGGACCGCGTCCAGGTCGTAGCTGCCGACGATGCGCCCGATCAGCAGCACCCCGCCCAGCAGGGCCAACCCGCCCGCGGCGGTGATGGTCAACGCCATGCGCGCGCCCTCGCGGGCGTCCTCGCGGTGGGTCCAGTAGCCGATCAGCAGGAAGGAACTGATGGAGGTGAGTTCCCAGAACACCACCAGCAGCAACAGGTCGCCCGCCAGCACCATGCCCAGCATCGCGCCCATGAACAGCAGCAGGAAGGCGAAAAAGCGCGGTGCGCTGTC
>DATKBK010000271.1:0-6329 GCA_035514045.1 Steroidobacteraceae bacterium
CGCGTGGGCATGCTCGAGCACGCGCGCCACCTGCAGCAGCACCGGCAGCAGGCGCCGCCAGGGCGCCCCCCGCAGATTCGCGGCACTGCCGCCGGATGCGTACTCCACCGGCAGGAACACGTAGTCGCCGTCGCGTTGCGGCTCTTCCACGCGCAGTACACCCGGATGCTCCAGCCGCTGCACCATGCGCGACTCATGCCGCAGCACCTGCAGCGCCGCTTCGGCGCTGCAACTGAGCAGGTGCAGGAACTTCAGTGCGACCAGCTGGCCGTCGCGCGCATCCCGTGCGGCCCAAACTTCTGCATGACCACCGTCGCCGAGCCGTTCCTGCAGTACATACCGATCGGCCAGCTGGCGGCCGGCTTCAAGGCTCGCCATTGACGGGCACGGCCTGTTCGGCCTTGTAGTCGCGCAGCATTTCGCGCCACTGCCGGTACTGTTCGTCGGCGCTGCCGGTCAGGCGCAGGCTCCGTCCTTCGACATCGACCACCTGCTCCGCCACCTCCGACTGCATCGAACGGGCGAGCTCGCCGAATGCCTGCGCGTGCGTGCGGGCATCGGCGTACTTTTGCAGGCCGGAAAGGAATCCGGCAATGCCGCCGGCAGTACCGGCGTAGCGCGCCACGCTTTCCAGGTCGCAGCTGGACTGGCTGTTGCAACTGCTGGGCACGAGGATGGCCGCCAGTACCGCGGCTGCGCCGAGCACGGTGCGCGTGCGGGCACTGGAGCGGGCACGGTCTTCCTTGTCGATCTCGTCGTAGGAGGTGCGGCGGAAATCCCCGTACGCCTGCTGCATCTGTTCGCTGAAACCGGTGTAGTAGCCGTCGAGCGTGTCGATCACGCCGGCATCGCGCTCACGGATGCGCTCCACGCGCTGCGCCACCGGATCGTTGGTGGCCGGCAGCCGCACCACGCGCTTGAGCGCCGGTTTGCTGGTCTTGTCTTCCTGCACGTAACCGCCCAGTGCCTCCGGCGCCAGATCGGCGGCGAAGGACAGCTGCGCCACCTGCCTCACCTCGCGCAGCGCCGCCGCGTCCAGTGCATTGCGCGCCTCCAGCAGGTCGTTGGCGATGCGCGAATAGACGTTCTGGAATGGATCGCGCGCCTTCAGTGATGCATCAGTTTTGTAACTGCCGATGTCCGCATCGCCCTCATAGCGCTTGCCGTCGAGCCACACTCGCCCGGCCGCATCGCGCGCCGTGATCTCCAGTTCCAGGCGTTTGCCCGTGGCCTCGATGATGGTGCCATGCACGGCGAGGTCGACGAACTGCACGCTCTCCGGCGCCACGCGCACCGCGCCCCATTGCGCACTGCTCTCGAGCGTATTGCGCAACACCACCGGGAAATAGCGCGCCTCGGCACCGCGCAGCTCGGGATAGATGCGCTTCTTGGCCAGCGCATCCTCGTTGTCTGCCAGCTGCTCGGGGATGCCGGGATCGAAGGTGTGCACCACCACGTCCAGCCGCTGCGCGTCCGGAATCACCTGCATCGCCTGCCGGGCCTCGATCTTGGCCAGCGGGCGGGTTTCCTGCACCACGCAGCCGGAAAGCAGCACCCCTGCCAGTGCGGCGAGCGCTGTCAGTCGGACGATGAAGGGATGACGCTTCATGTCAGCCACGCTGGGTGTTTTCCTTGTAATCGATGTATTCCTTCCAGAGCTTTTCTTTCAGCTCCGGATCGGTTTCGTCCTCGGCCGCCTTGCGCAGGCGACGCGCAATGATGTCGTCGTCCGCCCCGGACGGGATCTCGCGCGCATTGACGCCGCCCCCGCCACCTACGAGGCTGCCCTCGCTCTGCTCGCCTTGCGCATCGGCGCCGCCGCCGGCTGCGTTGCCGGATTCGCCGGTGCGCGCCGTCTCCCGCGCGCCGTCGGAACGCAGGTCACCGGCACGATCGCGGTTCAGCTCGTTGCCGTCGCCATCGTCGGGACCATCTTCATCGCCCAGCGCGTCGGCGACGGCGCCGGCCGCATTCGCGGCACGAGCATCACGCTGTTCGGCGTTGCGCTGCTGCTCGCGACGCAGCTCTTCGTCGAATTTGTCGAGCGACGCGTCCAGCTGCCGGTCGACTTCGGCGCGCTGCTCGTCCGGTGTGCGCACCGGGGCCTCGGTTTGCGCGGTGCCGGTGCCCTGCGCGTCGCCATCAGAAGTGCGCGCGGTGTCGGGAGGTGCCACCGTGCCTGGGCCCCCGGCACTGCCTGCGGGAGCAGAACTGCCACCACTGCTGCCGCCACCGCTTCCGCCCCCGGTGCTTCGGCCGGTGCCGCCGCCGGTGCCGCCGCCGGTGCCGCCGTCACTGCCGCCATCGGGTGAAGTGCTGCCACCAGGGGAGGAACTGCCGCCGGGTGAGGAACTGCCCCCGCCACCGCCGCCGCTCGTGGTGGCACAGGCGCCCAGCACCAATGCACAGGCCAGTGTCGTGATGAGTGGGAGTTTCATCCTTCCGCCCCGGCAGCATCGCCGCCTTCCAGGAAAGTGCGCAGCTGATCGCCCAGCCGGAAGCAGGCGGTGCTCAGCGTGTGGGTGATGAAGGGCAGCGGCACGATCGCGCCGACAATGGCCGAGGTGCCAGTGATGTTGGTGCCCACCGAGCCCACTGACCGCGCCTGCTTCAAGTCCCACACCGTGGCCTCGTAATCGGATTCTTTCTCCCACCAGCCGAAGCCGATGCAACCTGCCGCGCCCGGCGCTGCGCCGCAGGCCAGACTGCCGCCACCATCGGTCTTGCGCGTGCCGCCCTCGAGCCACACGATGTAACGCACACCACTGGCAGCCACCTGTTCACTCACGCCGGGCTGCGACAGCACGCTTTCAAGGCCCTGTGCACGCGATGGCACCGTGCCGGGTTCGAACCAGGGGAACAGCCGGTCGGTGAACTCTTCGTTGGGATGCACCTTGATCGACTTCTTGCGCCCCGCGATGCGGTGCGCGATGCAGTCGAGGAATTCACTTTCGGCGCCAGCGCCTTCGATCTGTGGCTTCGCCAGCACCACCACCGACTCGGTGGCATCGATCGCGGTGGCGTGCTCGCGCGATTCATCGATGCGCGTGCGCATGCAGCCGGCCAGCGGCAGGGCGGCGATCACGACGAAGATCAATCTGGTGTTCATGCGCGCTGCACCTTTGGAAAACAGGCGTTGCCCGATGGCACATGCCAGTATGCCACGCCGGCAGCTGACTGCCGCAGCAGGGGCCTCAAGCCGGTCCGGCCACCTGAATGCAACCTGAACGACAGCGCCGGTTGTAGGAGTCAGCTGACGTCGCGGCTTCGCGATCGCCGCTGGTCGAAACGGTGCTTGAGATCCACACCCCTGGCCTTGAGCCTCGCCAGCCATACGCGGGGCCGCTCGAACTCCAGCGCCAGCACGGCAAGACCCAGCGCCACCGTGAGGATGCCCGGACCCGGCAGCACCAGCATGGCCACCCCCGCCAGCACCACCGCCCCGCCAACGATGGCGATGAACACCTGCTTGCCGAAGCGCATCACCTGCAGGTGCATCGCTCGCCGGCCACCCTGTGTGTGTACCCGCGGTGCGGGCGGGGGTTGCTCAGCGGCCAAGAAAGATCCGGTAGGCGGGATTGGCAGTCTCTTCGACATAGGGGTAACGCAGTTCATCCAGGTGCAGCCGCAGCTCCGCGCGTTCGGCCGCCGGCACCTGCACCCCCGCCAGCACCCGCCCGCAGTCCGCACCGTGGTTGCGGTAGTGGAACAGGCTGATGTTCCAGCGTGTGCCCACGGCTTCGAGGAACCGCAGCAGCGCACCCGGGCGTTCCGGGAATTCGAACCGGAACAGGCATTCGTCGGCCAGGCCGGCAGCTTGCCCGCCAATCATGTAACGGATGTGAACCTTGGCCATTTCGTTGTCGGTCATGTCGACCACGGTGTACCCGGCGCCGCGCAGCACTTCCATGATGGCCGCATGCTCGGCGCGCCCGCCGCTGACATTCACGCCGACGAAGATCTGCGCCCGCTCCCGCGCCTGCTCGCGGTAATTGAACTCGGTGACATTGCGCGCACCCAGGGTGCGGCAGAACTTCAGGAAGCTGCCGCGCTCCTCGGGGATCTCCACCGCCAGCAGCATCTCGCGGCCCGCGCCCAGGTCGGCGCGCTCGGCGATGTAGCGCAGCCGGTCGAAGTTGACGTTGGCGCCGCTGTTCACCGCCACCACGCGCTTGCCATGCCAGTTCTCGCGCGCCAGGTATTTCTTCATGCCGGCGATGCCCAGCGCGCCGGAGGGTTCGGGCACCACCCGCGTATCTTCGAAGATGTCCTGGATGGCCGCGCACATCTCGTCGGTGCTCACCAGCACCACCTCGTCGACGTACTTGCGGGCCAGCGCGAAGGTCTCTTCGCCGACCCGCTTCACTGCCACGCCGTCGGCAAACAGGCCGACGTGATCGAGTGTCACGCGCTTGCCGGCGCGCAGTGAATCGTGCATCGCCGCCGCGTCCTCTGGCTCCACCCCGATGATGCGGGTGCGCGGAAACAGCGATTTGACGTAGGCGGCGATGCCACCGATGAGCCCGCCGCCGCCCACGCCGACGAATATGGCATCGATGTCGCCCGGCGACTGGCGCACGATCTCCATCGCCACGGTGCCCTGCCCGGCGATCACGTCCGGATCGTCGAACGGATGCACGAATACCTGCTGCCGCTCGGCGGCGAGCTTCAGCGCGTGCTCGTAGGCGGCATCGAACCCGTCGCCATGCAGCACCACGTCGGCGCCTAGCGCGGCCACCGCCTGCACCTTTATATGGGGCGTGGTCACGGGCATCACGACGGTGGCGGGAATGCGCCGCCACTGCGCCGCCAGTGCCACGCCCTGTGCATGGTTGCCCGCCGAGGCGCAGATGACGCCGCGTCGCGCCGCCGTCTCGGACAGGTTGGCGATCTTGTTGTACGCGCCGCGCAGCTTGAACGAGAACACCGGCTGCAGGTCCTCGCGCTTCAGCAGCACTTCGCAGCCGGTGCGTGCCGACATGCGCGGCATCGGGTCGAGCGGCGACTCGATGGCTACATCATAGACGCGCGCCTTGAGGATGCGCTCGACGTAAGGTTCGCTCATGGTTGCAACAGCTCCAGCAGTCGCGCGGCCTGCCCCTCTGCTGCGGCCAACACCACGACCTTCGGCGTGCCGCGCACCGGCCCC
Organism: Steroidobacteraceae bacterium; assembly: GCA_035514045.1. Taxonomy (GTDB): domain Bacteria; phylum Pseudomonadota; class Gammaproteobacteria; order Steroidobacterales; family Steroidobacteraceae; genus ZC4RG30. Next base: position 5,150 of record DATKBK010000271.1, read on the forward strand.
GTTGCACCCAGCAGCACCACGCGCCGCGCCGCGGCCTCGCGCAGCTCCAGCAGGCGCAGCGCAGTGCCGGCGGCTGCGCCCCGCGCCAGCAGATCGAAGCTGCGGATGCGCATGCTGTCGAGGAAGTCGCTCACCGCATGCAGCGCGGCATCGGCGGCGGCCACGCCGGGCGCCGGATCCGAACCTCCTGCGCCGGGCAGGTCGAGCGCATAGACCGAACGGCCCTGGCCCAGTGGCGCCAGCAGCGGTACGAACACCTGACCGGTCTCGCCGGTGTCGTGCAGGCAGATCACCGGCGGCAGCTCGTCGAAGCCGCCGCCGGCGGGAATGGCATTGTGGATGTGGAGCTGGCCGTAACGGCAGTCGTAATAGGCACGCCGCAGGCGTGGCTGCGGCTGGTCAGAATCCTGCGGCTGGCCGGAACGGGGCATGTGTATTGCGCTGGAGCGAAGGGCCGGCCGGTAGCGGTCAGAACATCTCGGAAGCGTCGGGCTTCTCGACCACGGGTGCCACCGCACGCGGGCGGATCGAATCGCCGGTGATCATCTGATCGTAGCCGGCACCCGGCGGCACCATCGGATACACGCCGGCATCCGGATCGATCATCACTTCGAGGAATGCGGGTCCGTCGAACGACAGCCATTCCTGCACCACGCGCGGCACGTCGGCCTTGTCGGCCAGCCGCACTGCGTAGCGGAAGCCGTCGGCCTGTGCCGCCTTGACGAAATCCTTGGTGTGCAGCGACTTGTCGGTGGAGGCCATGCGGCCGCCGAAGAACAGCTTCTGCCACTGGCGCACCATGCCGTCGCCGATGTTGTTGAGCACGCACACCTTGACCGGCAGGTTGTAGGTGGTGGCGGTCTCGAGTTCGCCGATGTTCATGCGGATGCTGGCGTCGCCGTCGATGTCGATGACCAGGCGCTCCGGGTGCGCGACCTGCGCGCCCAGCGCAGCCGGCAGGCCGAAGCCCATCGTGCCCATGCTGCCGGAGGTGAGCCACAGCCGCGGCTCGCGGAAGTCGCAGTACTGGGCGGCCCACATCTGGTGCTGGCCGACGCCGGTGCTGATGATGGCTTCGCCGTTAGCTATCCGGTTTATCTCCTCAATTACCGCGTAGGGCTGAATCAGCGGGCTGTTGCGGTCGTAGTTCATGCGGTAGGTAGTCTTCAAATGTGCTATT
>DATKBK010000272.1:0-11225 GCA_035514045.1 Steroidobacteraceae bacterium
CGTTACTCATCTGCGCAACATCAAGGTGGCTGAACTGCATTACGACGCACAGGGTCGCATCCAGCCGTTGTATCCCTATGGCGGTTGAAGCGGTCATCGACGCAGCGCTGTTGCCGCTGGCAGCCGGCGAGCTGATCCAGATCGGCAGCGAGGCACTCACGGTCAGCGTCGCCCCCGCTGCCGGCGGGCGCATTGCCCAGATCACCTGCGAGGGCGTGCCCTGGCTGTGCGGCCCGGACGAGGGTGACCCGGCCGCGATCGCGTGGGGCAGTTACCCCATGGTCCCCTGGGCCGGACGTGTGCGCCGCGGCCGCTTTCACTTCAATGGCCGCGACTGGCAATTGCCCATCACTCTGGGCCCTCACGCCATTCACGGGGTCGGCTTTGTCCTGCCCTGGCAGGTGCGGGCTGCTTCCGCTGCGCAGCTGGAACTGGAACTGCAACTGCCACGGGACAGCCGCTGGCCATTCGGCGGCACGGCGCGCCAGCGCATCGCCGTAGCGGGCCGGGAATTGCGGCAGGAACTGTCGGTCATCGCCGGGGATCAGTCCATGCCGCGACCGGTGCTGGGCTGGCATCCCTGGTTCCGCAAGCCCGAGCGGCTGGAGTTCGGGCCCAGCCACTACTACCCGCGCGACGCCGAAGGCATTGCAACGGCAGCCCGGCCAGGCACGCCGCCGGGCCCCTGGGACGACTGTTTCATCAACACCGCTCCGGTGACGCTGCATCGCGCCGGCCAGACACTGCGTCTGGAATCGGATTGCGATCACTGGCTGATCTTCAACGAGCGCGCGCACGCCACCTGCGTAGAGCCGCAGAGCGGCCCGCCCGACGCGTTCAATCTGCATCCGGCTCGGCAACTGGCTTCCGGCGAAACGGTGGCGGCCTCGTACACGGGTGTGTTCGCACTGCAGCCCTGAACGTGTCCGAACCGTTCCCGAACCACACACCCATGATGCAGCAGTATCTGCGCATCAAGGCCCAGCACCCCGATGTGCTGTTGTTCTACCGCATGGGCGATTTCTACGAGATGTTCTACGAGGATGCGCGTCGCGCCTCCGCGCTGATCGACATCGCCCTCACCGCCCGCGGCCAGTCCGCCGGCGAGCCCATCCCCATGGCCGGCGTGCCGGCGGTAAGCGTGGAAAACTACCTGGCGCGACTGGTGCGGCGGGGCGAATCAGTGGCGATCTGCGAGCAGATCGGCGATCCGGCCAAGTCCAAGGGTCCGGTGGAGCGCCAGGTGGTGCGTGTGGTGACGCCCGGCACGCTGGTGGAGGACGCGTTGCTCGATAGGCAGCGCGAGAGCCTGCTGGCGGCGCTGATCTTCGATGGGCAGCGCCATGGCCTCGCCTGGCTTGAACTGGCCAGCGGCCGTTTCTGCGTCAGCGAGCTGGGAGATGCCGGCGAACTGGCGGCGGAACTGGAGCGGTTGCGGCCGGCCGAGCTGCTGTTGCCGGAGGATCAGCGGCGCGAGGCGCTGCCCGCTGCCCGGCTGCGTCCACCCTGGCACTTTGAACTGGAAACCGCGCGCCGGCTGCTGACCCAGCAGTTCGGCACCCGCGACCTCGCCGGTTTCGGCGCGGCGGACCTGACCGCTGGCCTGCGCGCCGCGGGCGCGCTGCTGCAGTACGCGCGCGACACGCAGAAGGCGGCGCTGCCGCATATCCGTGCACTGTCGGTGCTGGCGCGCGACGAGGGGCTGATGCTCGATGCAGCCACGCGTCGCAACCTGGAGCTGGACCGCGGGCTCAATGGCAACGACGATGCCACGCTGTTCGCACTGCTCAACCGCACCACCACCGCCAGGGGTTCGCGTGAACTGCGGCGCTGGCTCAATCGCCCGCTGCGCGACCGCGGTGTGCTGCGCCAGCGCCACGCAGCCGTGGCAGCGCTGGGGGAATCACGACGTTTCACTGCGATGGCCGAAGCGCTGGCGCCCATCGGTGATCTGGAGCGCATCCTCGCGCGCGTGGCGCTGCGCTCGGCGCGGCCGCGCGACCTGGCGCAATTGCGTGGCTCGCTGGCGCAGTTGCCGGCGCTGCGCAGCATGGCCAGCACCCTTGATACCCCGCTGCTGGCCACGCTTGGCACCCGCATCGGCGAGCACCGCGACGAACACACCCTGCTTCAGCGCGCCATCGCGGCCGAGCCCTCGGCAGTCCTGCGCGATGGCGACGTGATCGCCACCGGCTTCGATGCCCAGCTCGACCAGCTGCGGCGCATCGCCACCAACACCGACGAATTCCTGCTGGAGCTGGAGCGCAAGGAGCGCGAACGCAGCGGCATCGCCCAGCTCAAGCTGGGCTACAACCGCGTGCAGGGCTTCTTCATCGAGATCCCGCGCGCGCATGCGGAAAGAGTGCCGATCGACTACCTGCGCCGTCAGACCGTCAAGTCGGCCGAGCGCTTCATCACGCCGGAGCTGAAGAAATTCGAAGACGAGGTGCTGGGCGCGCGCGACAGGTCGCTGGCCCGCGAGAAGGAACTGTACGAAGGCGTGCTCGACGCGCTGATCGCCGCCCTGCCCGCGCTGCAGGACAGCGCCGCCGCCATCGCCAGCCTCGATGCGCTCACCAGCCTCGCTGAACGCGCCGACACGCTACGCTGGGTGCAACCCGAACTCACCGAGGCGCAGGTGTTCCGCGTCGAGGCCGGTCGGCATCCGGTGGTGGAGCAGTTCAGCGGCACCGACTTCGTGCCCAATGACCTCGGCTTCGACGATGCACGCCGCATGCTCATCGTCACCGGACCCAACATGGGCGGCAAGTCCACCTACATGCGCCAGGCGGCGTTGATCGCGGTGCTGGCGCATATCGGCAGCTTCGTGCCGGCGCGCAGCGCCCTCATCGGCCCCATCGACCGCGTGTTCACCCGCATCGGTGCCGCGGATGACCTGGCCGGCGGCCGCTCCACCTTCATGGTGGAAATGACCGAAACCGCCAGCATCCTGCACAACGCCACCGCTGCAAGCCTGGTGCTGATGGACGAGATCGGGCGCGGCACCAGCACCTTTGATGGCCTGTCGCTGGCCTGGGCAGTGGCGCGGCACCTGGCGACCAAAGTTGGCGCCTTCACCCTGTTTGCCACCCACTACTTTGAGCTCACTGGCCTCGCTGCGGAACTGCCCGGTGTGGTGAACCTGCACCTGGATGCCACCGAGCACGGCGATGAACTGATCTTCCTGCATGCCGTGAAGGAAGGCCCGGCCAACCGCAGCTACGGCCTGGCGGTGGCGAAGCTGGCGGGCGTGCCGGCAGCGGTGATCGCGGCGGCGCGGCGTTACCTTGCACAACTGGAGGCGCAGCGCGACGCCCAGGTCGGCGCCGCACCTTCACCGCAGGCCGCCCTGCCCTTCGAATTGCAGGTGTCCGGGACGGCGCGCCCCGATCCGACGCCCGATTCCCTGCGTGAGCGGCTGGCTCGAATAGAGCCCGATGCGCTTTCGCCTCGCGAAGCTCATGATCTGCTTTACGAGCTCAAGGGACTGATAAACCCGCCGTAGCTTGACCCGCCGAGGGGTGCATGTTTTTCTGCGGTTGATACCGCTTGTCGCAGGGGAGTTGATGAGATGCAGCGCAATACCGTCCTTGGCCTCGCCCTGCTGGGCCTGTGTCTGTCTGCCTGCGGAGGCCGGTCCGCTGGCGATGCATCAGGTTCCGGGCAGTCCGGCGACGACTTCGTAGTCAGCATCGGCATCGGCGAGCCCAAGGTCCTGATTCCCAGCGGCACCACCGAGTCCTGGGGCGCGGAAGTCCTCGATGCCCTGTTCACCAATCTGGTCGAGTATGACGAGAACTTTCGCCCCTACCCGGTGGCCGCCGAGTCGATCACCAGCAGCGACAACAAGGTGTGGATCATCAAGCTGCGGGCCGGCTGGACCTTCCACAACGATGAACCGGTGACAGCTGATTCCTACATCAATGCATGGAACGCGGGCGCCTACGGCCCCAACGCGCATAACGGCAACTACTTCTTCGACAAGATCGAGGGCTACGATGCGCTCAACCCGCGCGACGCCGATACGGCCCCGTCGGCGAAGAAGCTGGTCGGCCTTGCAAAGATCGATGACCTGACCTTTCAAGTCACGCTGAAGGACCCGTACGTCAATTTCAATTCGATGCTCGGCTACACGGCCTTCCTGCCGCTGCCGCTGGCCGCGTTCTCTGACCTCGCGAACAACGAGATTGCACCGAGCTACAATGAAGCACCGATCGGGCAGGGTCCGTTCCGCGTCGTCGGCACGTGGCAGCACGACCAGCTGATTCGCACCCTCCGTTACGAGAAATATGCCGGCCCACAGAAACCGGCCATCGCCGGCATCGACTACAAGATTTACCAGACCCTCACCACCCAGTACCAGGACCTGCTGGCCGGCCAGCTGGACATCGTGCCCGAAATCGCGCCCGAGAATATCGCCAGCGCTCCCGCGGATCTCGGCGACCGGTTTCAGCAGAGCCCCGCCTCCACTATCCAGACGCTTGCTTTTCCCACCTTTGATCCACGCTTCGCGAAGGTCGAGATCAGGCGCGCGATCTCGATGGCCATTGACCGGGAGGAAATCACGCGTGTGATCTTCCGCGATGCGCAGCGGCCATTGCGCGCCTTTGTGTCGCCGCTCGTGCCGGGCTACCGGGAAGGAATCTGCGGCGAAGCGTGTGAGTTCAATCCGCAGAAGGCCCGCCAGCTGTTCGAGGCAGCCGGGGGCGCAAAGGCCGTTGGCGGCCGACTGGAGATCGCATACAACGTCGATGGCGGTCACAAGCCGTGGGTGGATGCGACCTGCAATCAGCTGCGCACCAATCTCGGCGTGGAGTGCGTCGGCAATCCCCAGCCGAAGTTCTCCGAGTTGCTGATCAAGGCAGAACGCAAAGAGCCCATGGGCATGTTCCGCATGGGCTGGGTCTTCGACTATCCGGCCATCGAGAATTACCTCGGGCCGTTGTACTCCACCCACGGTTCATCGAACTACTATGGCTACAGCAATGCGCAGTTCGATAGCCTGCTTGCTGCCGGCGACCGGGCGGCGAACCCGGACGACGCGCTGAAGCTGTACCAGCAGGCCGAGGATCTGCTGGTGCGCGACCTGCCGGTCGTTCCGCTGCGCTACATGCTCAACAGCGCCGGTCATTCCACGCGGGTGGCGAACGTTCACGTGGATGTATTCCGCCGCGTGAAGGTGCGCGAGCTGACGCCCGCACCCTGATGTCCGGTTTCCTGCTTCGCCGCCTGCTGCAGGCGGTGGTAACGTTCGTTGGCGCCACGTTCATCGTTTACGCGCTGATGTTCAGCATCGCCGGGGATCCCCTGCAAGCGCTTGCCGGGGAAAAACCACTGTCCGACAGCCAGCGCGCCCAGCTGACCGCGCAGTACCACCTGGACGAGCCATTCATCGTCCAGTACGGGTATTACATGAAGGGGTTGGTGACCGGCGACTTCGGCAGGGCGATCTCCGGCCGGCCCATCGCCGACATACTGGCCGAGTCCTGGCCCCGTACCATCCAGTTGTCGCTGATGGCGGTCGCTCTGGTGATCGTGTTCGGCATCGCTGGCGGCGTATACGCAGCACTGCGGCGCGGCCGTGCCTTCGATCAGACCTCGCTGGCGCTTACACTTGTGGTCATCGGCACCCCTGTATTCGTGATCGGCACGGTGTTCCAGTCGCTGTTCGCCGTGGAACTGGGCTGGTTCCGACCGAGCTATGCGCCGGAGTTGGGGCTGGCCACTTACATCCTCCCCGCCATCGTGCTCGGCCTGCTGTCGCTGGCCACCGGCATGCGCCTCACCCGCACCTCGGTGGTGGAGAACCTGCGGGCCGACTATGTACGCACGGCAGCTGCCAAGGGGCTGCCGCAACGGCGCATCGTTGGCATACACGTACTGAGAAATTCGATGATCCCGGTAGTGACCTTCATCGGCGCCGACCTCGGGGCACTGATGGGCGGGGCAATGGTGACCGAAGGCATCTTCAACATTCCGGGCATTGGCGGGCGCCTGTTCCAGGGCATACGGCTGGAAGATGGCCCGTTGGTGGTCACAATCGTCAGCCTGCTGATTCTCATCTACCTGGCCACCAACCTCGTGATCGACCTGCTGTACGCGGCCCTCGACCCGAGGATCCGGCATGGCTAGTCTTTCCGAGGACGCCTGGCACGACCTCAGGCGCAGTCCGGTATTCTGGATCGCCGGCCTTGTGGTGCTGCTGATGGTCCTGATGGCCACTGTGCCAGGCCTGTTCAGCAGCATCGACGCCCGCACTGCCACCTGCTCATTGTCCGATTCCCTGCGTGCTCCCAGCGCGACCCACTGGTTCGGCTTCGACAAGCAGGGCTGTGATGTCTATGCGCGGGTAATCTACGGTGCCCGCTCCTCGGTGCTGGTCGGCATCGCTTCGACCCTCATCGCCGGGATCATCGCCATCGCCGTGGGCCTGCTCGCCGGCTATCGCGGGGGCTGGCTCGATGCGCTGCTGGCACGCGGCATGGACATCTTTCTTGGCATACCAATGCTGCTCGGCGCCGTGGTAGTGGCCAAGGCACTGTCGGGTCACGAATTGGGCATCTGGCCGGTGGTCTTCGCGCTGGGGTTCCTCGGCTGGCCGATCTCGGCTCGCGTGGTACGTTCGTCGGTGATCTCGGCGAAACACCAGGACTACGTGCAGGCAGCGCGGGTCCTTGGCGCCAGCCATCTGCGCATCATGCTGCGGCACGTCCTGCCAAACTCACTGGCACCGGTAGTGGTGATGCTGACCATCACGCTCGGCCAGTTCATTTCCTTCGAGGCGACCCTATCCTTCCTGGGTGTGGGTCCTCGCAACACGATCTCCTGGGGAGTCGATATCGCCGAGGCCCAGCGGTGGATCCGCGAAGCGTCCTTTCCGCTGATGTTCCCGGCCGCCTTCCTCACCGCCACCGTGCTCGCCTTCATCATGCTGGGCGACGCCGTGCGCGATGCCTTCGATCCGAAACTGCGATGAACCACCTGCTGGAACTTCAGGACCTGCAGGTAGAGTTCCGCACCCGCGACGGGGTGGCGCATGTGCTCAATGGCGTGTCCTGCCATGTCGATGCCGGCGAGACGCTGGCGCTGCTGGGCGAGTCGGGCTCAGGCAAGTCGGTGACCGCGCAGGCCATCATGGGCATCCTCGATATCCCGCCGGCCGCGGTGCGCGCCGGCCGCATCCTGTTCGAGGGACGCGACCTGCTCGCCCTGCCCGAGCGGGAGCGTCGGGCAGTGCGCGGCCAGGGCATCGCGATGGTGTTCCAGGACGCGCTGTCGGCGCTGAACCCGGTGTTCACGGTGGGCTGGCAGATCGCCGAGGCGCTGCGGGTACGCACCGGACTGGACCGCAAGGCCGCCGCGCGGCGCGCCATCGACCTGATGGAGCGGGTGAAGATCCCCGACGCCGCCGCGCGCGTGCACGACTATCCGCACCAGTTCTCCGGCGGCATGCGCCAGCGCGTGATGATCGCGATGGCGCTGGCGCTGGATCCGAAGGTGCTGATCGCCGATGAGCCCACCACGGCGCTCGATGTGACCGTGCAGGCCCAGATCATGGACTTGCTGCTGGAGCTGAAGAACGAGCGCGGCATGGCGCTGATCCTGATCACCCATGACCTGGGCGTGGTGGCGCAGGTTGCTGATCGCATCGCGGTGATGTACGCGGGACGCATTGTCGAGCAGGCCAGCGTCCATGATCTGTATCCCAGGCCTGCCCATCCCTACACGCGCGCACTGCTGCAGTCGATGCCACGCCAGCATCGAACCGATCAACCGCTGACCACCATCCAGGGCCTGCCACCGAATCTGCTGCGCATTCCACCTGGCTGCCCGTTCAATCCGCGCTGTCCGATCGCGCTCGACCTGTGCCGCGAAGTCATTCCGCCGCTGATCACACTGGAGGGCGGACGCCTGTCGGCCTGCCACCGCACGCGCGAGGTACTCGATGGCAGCGCCTGACCTCGATGCCCCGGTCGCGCCGCTGCTGGAAGTGCGCAACCTGGTCAAATACTTCCCCATCGAACGCGGGGCGCTGCTGCGGCGCGCAGCCGGGCAGGTGAAGGCCGTCGATGGCGTGAGCTTCCAGCTGGCGCGCGGCGAGACACTGGGCATCGTCGGAGAGTCCGGCTGCGGCAAGTCCACGCTGGCGCGCATGCTGGTGCGGCTGGAGACGCCGACGGCAGGCGAGGCCCTGCTCGACGGCCGCGACATCTTTGCCATGCGCGGCGAGGAGCTCACCAGCCTGCGCCGCAACATGCAGATGGTGATGCAGGACCCCTACACCTCGCTCAACCCGCGCATGACGGTGGGCGACATCATCGGCGAGCCGTTCGAAATCCATCCCGACGTCGTCCCGCGCGGCGCGCGTGCCGCCCGCGTGCGCGAGCTGCTCGACCTGGTAGGCCTGAGTCCCGAGCACATCGACCGCTATCCGCACCAGTTCTCCGGCGGCCAGCGCCAGCGCATCGGCATCGCGCGGGCGCTGGCGCTGGATCCGAAGATCGTGGCCTGTGATGAACCGGTCTCGGCACTGGACGTATCGATTCAGGCGCAGGTGATCAACCTGCTCGAACAGCTGCAGGCGCGGCTGGGCCTGGCGCTCATCTTCATCGCCCACGACCTGTCGGTGGTGCGGCATATCTCTGACCGCGTGGCGGTGATGTACCTGGGACGCATCGCCGAGACCGGCCCGGTCGAGGACATCTACAACTTTCCCACTCACCCCTACACGCAGGCGCTGCTGTCGGCGGCGCCGGTAGCCGATCCCGCGCGGCGCGACCAGAGCCATGTGATCCGGCTGGAGGGCGACGTGCCCTCACCCGCCAACCCGCCCAGCGGCTGCCGCTTCCGTACCCGCTGCTGGAAGGCCGACGAACGCTGTGCCCGTGAAGAACCCCAGCTGGCCCCGTCGCGCGGGGCCGATGCGCCGGGGCAGCTGGCGGCCTGCCACTACGCCGCCGTGTCATCAACTACGGGTTAGAATCGCAAGCCATCGGAAGGGAGTTCCCATGGCCACACGCAAGTCCACACCCGCCCTGCTGGTCAGCACGCGCAAGGGCGCCTTCATGCTCAAGGCAGATCCTGCCCGCCGCCGCTGGCAGCAAAGTGCGCCGATCTTGCTGGGACATATCGCGCACCACATGGTCCAGGATCCGCGCGAACCGCGGGTGCTGCTGCTGTCGATGCGCACCGGGCATCTGGGTCCCACTATTTTTCGTTCCCCAGATCGGGGCCGCAGCTGGAAGGAAGCCACCGTGCCGCCCGCCTTTGCCAAAGCCGAGGGCAGCCGCAAGGCGCAGGTGCTGGACCACAGCTTCTGGCTCACGCCCGGCCATGCCAGCGAACCGGGCGTGTGGTACGCGGGCGCTTCGCCGCAGGGCCTGTTCCGCAGCGAGGATGGCGGCGAACGCTGGGAGCCCGTGAGCGGACTCAACGATCATCCCGAGTACAGCCAGTGGATGGGCGCGGTCGAGAACGGCACGCCCGACGGTCCGAAGCTGCATTCGGTGCTGGTGGATCCACGTGACCGCAATCATCTGTACGTGGCGATGTCCAGCGGCGGCGTGCATGAGTCGCTCGACCGCGGTGCGACCTGGAAGCCGCTGGTCCAGGGCCTGGCGGTGGTCGAGGGTTTTCCCGTCGATCAGCTCTATGTGCACGACCCGCACTGCGTGCGCTACTGCCCTTCCAATCCCGATCGCCTCTACCAGCAGAACCACTGCGGCATCTACCGTCTGGACCGTCCCGGCGAGCGCTGGCTGCGCATCGGCGAGGCCATGCCGAAGAAGATCGGCGACGCCGGCTTTCCGATGGTGGTGCATCCGCGTGATGACCGCGTGTGCTGGGTATTCCCGATGGATGGCAGCGGTGTGTGGCCGCGCACGCCCATCGGCGGTCGGCCTGCTGCCTACACCACGCGCAATGCCGGCCGCAGCTGGCAGCGTCTGAGCAAGGGTTTGCCGGACGGCAGCGCCTGGTGGACTGTCAAGCGCCAGGCCATGTGCGGTGATGCGCGCGATCCGGTGGGACTTTATCTTGGCACCACCAGCGGCGAGATCTGGGCCAGCCGCGATGAGGGCGCCAGCTGGCGCTGTATCGCGCGGCACCTGCCCGAGATCTATGCACTCGAGACGGCCGAATTCTAGCGTCCTGGGTTGGATGGCCAGATCGAAATTGACAATCGCTATTCCATGTATAGACTTGTTTATACATAGGAGAATATCCATGAGCAAAACGGCGACACTTACGGTTCAGCAATGGGGCAACAGCCTCGCCGTACGGATACCAGCGGCGGTTGCGCGCTCCGCCCGCTTTAAAGTGGGCCAACCAGTTGAGGTGTCGGCCGAGGAATCTAACGTGCTGGTCCGGGCCATTGGCACGCCGAAGCTGACGCTTGCGCAGAAGCTGGCTGCCTTTGATCCAGCACGGCATGGCGGCGAAGCCATGGCGACTGTCGCAATCGGCAATGAAGCGTTGTAGTGGCTGCTCGACGAAGCTGGTGCCCCGACCGACGAGACATGATCTGGATCAATTGCGATCCGCAAGCCGGTCGCGAGATGAAGAACGTACATCCGCTCGTCGTGTTGTCGCCGAGAGAGTTCAACGAGCGCACTGGCATTGTCATTGGTCTGCCAATGACAACCGCGTCGTTCAATGACACGAATCCATTCGCAGTCAAGCTCAAAGGTTCCAAGGGAGTTGTGAGCTATATCCTGAGCCATCAGCCAAAGTCGTTCGATTGGCGCGCCAGAGGTGCAAAGCCCCACCCCTGGAAGCAGGTTCCGGAGGCGTCGTTTGTCGTGGCTTGCGAGGCACTTAATCAGATCATCGACATCAGGCGCTGAACAGGTCCGGATTTCTTACCTGCGCAGCTTTGGATGCCGTGCGCAAACTGGCCAGAGTCGCTGCGGGCGTGAAGGGGCAAGTCCCGGCCACATCCGGTCACTCGGATAAGTCTTTCGCTGGCCCTACATCCATCTGGCGTCGTTCTCCCGTACGTCCTTGACGCGAAACAGCGCAATCTTTCGAACCAGCGCCTCAGGAACAGGCTTGTCGTAGGGGATTTGGAGAGTTCCCTTGCCGGTCTTGTACTTTGCCAGTTCGTTGCGAAACGGCTTCATTGCTGCAGGCGTCGGCGCGAAATTGATGTGCGCCTTGTGCGCAGAGAACGCAAACAGAATCCTGCGATCTTCGAACACAGGGCTTCCCCATTTGATAGCCTCTGT
>DATKBK010000273.1:0-5453 GCA_035514045.1 Steroidobacteraceae bacterium
ATCGACGATGCAATGGCCACGAGGAACACTCACCCTGGCTGCAGGACTGTGCCTGGCGCTGGTGGCGGGCATGGCGCAGGCCGCGCAGTCCGAGTCTGCGCGCGTGGCGGCGCTGCAGAAGCGTGTCGCTGCCATCGCCAACGACACCAGCCGCGTCGAGGCGATCACGCAGATCCAGCGAATCGGACGCGCCTATGGCTACTACCTGGACAAGGGCTTTTTTGGCGAGGCTGCAGACCTCTTCACCACCGATGCCACGTTCCAGTGGGGTAACGACGGCATCTACAAGGGCAAGGCGCGCATCCGCGAGTTGCTGACACGCCAGGGCGGCGGCAGCATGAAGGAGACAGCGCCTGGCCTGCCATTCGGCCGCCTGAACCTGCGCATGCAGCTGCAGCCGGTGGTTACCGTCGCGGCCGACGGCAGGAGCGCGCAGGGTCGCTGGCGCGAATGGGGCCTGCTGGGACAGTACAAGAAGGAAGCCATCTGGGGCGATGCCGTCATCGAGGATCGCTATGTGCTGGAAGGTGGGGTGTGGAAGATCGCCGCGCGCGCCTACTACCTGAACTTCGAGGCGCCCTACCAGGGCGGATGGGCGGCACTGAAGCCGGGCGCCGGCACTTCATCGTCGGCGGTGGCGAAGGAATTTCCGCCCGATGCGCCGCCGCAGGGCTACCAGGCCTTCCCGGCCGTGTTCGTTGCACCCTACCACTACGCTGGCGGCACGCCATCGGCCATCCAGGGCAAGCCGCCGGTCACGCCGGTGAAGCGTGCGGATGACCGGCTCGGCAGGCTCGAGGCGCAGGCTGACAGCAAGGAGCTGCAGTTGGCCCGCGCCCACTCGGTGCGTGCCATCGAGAACCTGCACGGCATCTACGGCTACTACATCGACGAAGGTCAGTGGCAGCAGGCCGCGGCACTGTTTACCCGCAATGGCACCTACGAATCCGGCCAGAGCGGCGTGTACGTGGGCACTGCCAGCATCGAACGTGGGCTGTCGCTGATGGGTCCGCAGGGACTTGAAGCGGGCCAGCTCAATAACTACGTGATGGTGCAGCCCATCATCAGCGTTGACGAACAGAACCGCGCCGCCAAGGCGCGCTGGCGCAATGACGTGCTGCTGTCCCGTGCCGGTCAGGGGCGCTGGGGCGGCGGCATCTACGAGAACGAGTACGTGAATGACAACGGCACCTGGAAGATCAGCAAGCTGCACTACCACGTGACCTTCTGGGGCGAGTACGAGCAGGGTTGGGGCGCCAGACCCCTCCCGATGGATCCGCCCAGCACCACCAACCCGCCCGACCGGCCCCCGACGCTGGTCTACCAGTCGTTGCCGAAGCTGCAGGTGGTGCCGTTTCACTTCAATCACCCGGTCACCGGCCGGCCGCACGAGGTGCAATAGCCATGAAGCATTCCCCTGGATTCGCAGGCCTGTTCGGCCGTGCCGCCGGGCTGCTGCTGGTGGGCATGGCCGCGGTGACAACCGCCACGGCTGCCTCCGCCGACGCCGATCTCGCCGCTATCGAGAATCAGCTGAACACCCTCGGCGAGCGCATTGAGCGCGTCGAGGATCTGCACGAGGTCGAGACGGTGCAGCATGCCTATGGCTACTACGTCGACAAGGCGCAGTGGAAATCGCTGGCCGATCTGTTCGATGACAATGCCACGCTGGAGATCGGCGGCAAGGGCGTGTTCCTCGGCAAGCAGCGCGTGTACCAGTACATGAACGAGGGCATGGGTGCCCCGGGTCCACGCGACGGCCTGCTGATCGACCACCAGCAGTTCCAGTGCCTGCCCACCGTGCTGGAGAATGGCTCCACGGCGCGGGCGCGCTGCATCGCCTTCGTGATGAGCAGCGGTGGCTGGGGGCATGTCTATTACGAAAACGTGTACGGAAAGAAGGACGGGGTGTGGAAGCTCGAGAAGCTGCATGGCCCGTTCAACATGTATTCGGGCTACCGGCAGGGCTGGGTGGACAATGTCACGGTCAACACCTTTCCCGAAAAGTTCCTGCCCTATCCGGATCTGCCGCCCACGGTGGTCTACCTCACCTATCCCAGCTATTACGCCGAGCCGTTCCATTACCCCAACCCTGTCACCGGCAGGACCGCGCCGACGCCCAGTCCGCGCGCGGGTGGCGAGGCATTTGGCAGATAGAAGGTCCACACGCGTCCATTGAAACGAAGGGGGAGCACATGCGTTACCAATTGATGGCAGCCGTGGTGCTGCTGGGGCCGCTCGCAGGGTGCGGCGGCATGGACAGTGGCCGTGCCGAGGCCGACGCCGTGACTGCGGCGGTGCTGCAGCAGGCGCAGGACCGCGACCAGATCGAGGAGCTGCTGTGGCGCTATGCGCGCGCGCTGGATTCCTCCGATGCCGATGGCTACGCCGCGGTCTACACCGAAGACGGCGAGTTCAGTTCAGGCCGCAACAGCATCAAGGGCCGCGAAGCCCTGCACAAGTTCGTGGCCGACCTGAAGCAGAGTCGGGAAGATCGCAAGGCCAGGGGCGAGAATCCGGGCGGAACCATGCACATGACCGCGAATCACCGCATCGAGTTCACCGGGCCGGACACCGCCACGGTGCATTCCTACTGGATCACCATGTTTCCGGCCGCGGGTCCGGAAAATCCGGTGCGCGTTGGTGCCGCCGGTCGCGGCGAGGACAAGCTGGTGCGCGTGGACGGCAAGTGGCTGATCCAGTTGCGCAACGTCGGTCTGACCGACTAAAGCCAGGCGAAGATCGAACCTCCGCCAGGCCACTCTCGCCCTGGCGGAGGTTCTTTCCAGTGCTGTTGCGCTTCCCCGGGGAAGCGCCGGCGCATTGCGATGGATGGTCTCAGCCGCGCAACTGCCTGCACGGGTCCGAGTCTACAAATACCGCCGGACTTGAGGGTATCCGGGCTGGCCCCTACGGGCGTGGCCGCGCTGGTGCATCGGCACGCCGGACGCTACTGTGACTGCATGTCGCGATGGATCATCGCGGTGTTGTATGTGCCGGTCTATGTCGCCCTCGACTGGATCAGCTACGTGCAGCCCGTGCTCAAACTTGGCATTACCCCCTGGAGTCCGCAGACCGGACTGACGGTCGCCTTCCTGATCTGGATGGGGCCCCGTTGGGCGGGGTGCACGGCAATTGCCGCATTTCTGGCCGAAACACTGGTGCGCGACGCGCCTGCAGGGTGGGCGCCCCATGCACTGGCCTCGGTCTGGATCGCCGCAAGCTATGCTGTTCTGGCCGCCACGCGCGCTGCTGGCTCGGCACGCGACGTGCCCTTGGCACTGGTGCCGGCAGTTCGCTTCCTGCTGGCATCAGTGGCCGCAGCCCTGGTGGCAGCAGTCGGTTATGTCGGTTGTTTTGTGCTGGCACAGTCGCTGCCCTGGTCTTCGGCGGTGAGCAGCGTGGCGCGCTACTGGATCGGGGACGTCAATGGCATTTTGATGCTGGCGCCACTGCTGCTTGTCCTGCCCCGTCGCAAGGAGGCCCTGCGCGCCCTGGCCGCGGGTTGGGGAGTGGCCGCGGTGCAGGCCCTGATCGTGGTGCTGTTCGTCTGGTTGCTGTTTGGACTTCCCGTATCGGACAAGCTGCGCATCTTCTATCCGCTGTTCGTGCCGATGATCTGGATTGCGGTGCGCTGGGGCGCGGTGGGTGCCCTGATTGCGGCGCTGGCGATCCAGTTGGGTATCGTGGTGGCGCTCCATGATGCGTCTTTCGGCGCACCCCTCATTGACCTGCAGATTCTCATCCTGACCCTGACCGTGACTGGGCTGTTGCTGGGTGTGGCAGTCACCGAGCGGGCGAGGGCGCGCAGCGAGGCACAGGAACGTGATCGGCAACTGTCGCGGGCCATGCGGGTCGCGGTGGCGGGCGAGATGGCATCAGCCCTGACGCACGAGCTCAATCAACCCATCACGGCGCTGGTTTCCTACCTGCGCGCCTCGCAGATCATGTCGACGCCGGGGGGCGGCATGGATACGAGACTGACCGGGACACTGGGCAAGGCCGCCAACGAGGCGATTCGCGCATCCGAAATACTGCGACGCCTTCGGGATTTCTACCAGGGCACCGGACCACCAGCCACCGGGCCCACTGATGCCACGGCCTGTTGTGCCTCCGTGCTCGAACTGCTGGAGCCGCGTTTCAAGCGCCAGCGGATCCGGCCGCGACTGGCGTTGCCACCGAACCTGCCGCCGGTTGCGGCCGACCGGACGCAGGTGGAGATGGTGCTGCACAACGTCGTCTCCAACGCGATCGATTCGCTGGCGTCGGCGAACTCCACTGGCCAGGATCTGGTGCTGGGCGCCAGGGTCGAAAATGGCCAGGTATTCCTCGCAGTGGAGGATTCTGGTTCCGGCGTCGCCGAAGACGCCTTGGGGCAGTTGTTCGAACCGTTCAACACCACCAAGCCGGATGGCATGGGTCTTGGCCTTGCCATCAGCCGCAACCTGATGCGGGCGCAGGGCGGCGACCTGACGTACCGCCGCGGCATCCAGCTGGGTGGCGCATGCTTCGAGTTAAGATTGCCGAGGTTCAATTAGGATCTGCACCATGCAACCAACGGTTTATTTTGTCGATGACGATGCCGCTGTGCGCGACGCGATCTCGCTGCTGCTATCGCTCAAGGGCTTTCTTTCCCAGGTCTTCGCCAGTGCCGAGACATTCCTCGAAACGTACCGGCCAGAATGGCGAGGGGTGCTGCTTACCGATCTGCGCATGGCTGGCATGAGCGGGCTGGACCTGCAGCGGGAACTGGCGGCAAGGGGCGTGTTGCTGCCGGTGGTGGTGATGACTGCCCATGGCGATGTGAATACCACCCGCGAAGCGATGAAGGCCGGCGCCTACGACTTCATAGAAAAGCCGGCTGATGATGCGGTGCTGGTCGATGTGCTTCGCAATGCCATCGCCCACGACGCCGAGAACCACAAGGTGGAAGCGGTGCGCCAGGTGCGCCGTGAGCGTCTTGACAGGCTGACGCCACGCGAACGCGATGTGGCGCGTTTGCTATCGCAGGGCATGCAGAACCGCCAGATTGCCACCGAGCTTGGCATCAGCCCCCGCACAGTGGAGGTCTACAAGGCGCGGATGATGGAGAAACTCGACTGTCGCAATCTGGCCGATGTGCTGCGGGTCACGTCCGGACTGGCCGATGCCGCGGATGCATAGGCACGCCCGTCAGTGATGGCCCTTACGGAACGATCCTGTCAGCCCGGTTGGCTGGACCTTACGTGGTTGCACGGATTTCCTGGCCTCTAGCCATGGGTATTGTCATGGCCTTCCCATCGCACAGGATCCACTCATGTCGTCAGGCATCTTGGTCATTGCGGGGCACCGCCGCGCTCGAGTTCCTGTCCTGATCGCAGCCGCATTGCTGCTATTCGGATGTTCCAGCAAGCCAGTCCGCGAGTCCGACGAGGCCGCGGCTCCACCGCCTGCCAATGACGTAGCGACCGTGT
>DATKBK010000274.1:0-8532 GCA_035514045.1 Steroidobacteraceae bacterium
GGATGGGCACGCCGGACGGGCGTGATGGCTGGCTGGATTACTTCCTGGCAGCCGGTTTCGACGTGTACTACGTCGATCGCCCCGCGCATGGCCGCTCGCCCAACCACCGCGCCTATGGCGAGCAGCTGGGAGCGCCCACCACCACCGAGACCATTGCCGGGTTCACCGCGGAGAGCAAGCAGTACCCGGGCGGCGGGCAGGCGAACACGAAGGAGGTCGCTCAGCACACCGCCAGCTCAGAGCCTGGTCCCACCGCGTCCAATGCCATCCTGAAGGAGAACCTGGCCGAGCTGCTGGACCGCATCGGACCTGCGATCGTGGTCACGCATTCGGCCGGCGGACCATCGGGCTGGCTGGCAATGGAGGCGCGCCCCGACCTGGTCAAGGGCGTGCTGGCCATCGAGCCTGCCATGGGCATTACCGAGAACCTGGCACCGCTGATCACATTCAAGCCGGCGCTGGCAGCGGACCAGCGCATCACCACCGAAGCACTGCCAATCGAACGCGAAGGGCTGGCCGCCTGCCGCCTGCAGCCAAAGGACAGTGTTCGCACCGTGCCGGCCTACGCCGGGAAACCGGTGCTGTTCGTGGTGGCGCCGCTGTCGTCGCGCTTTGCGCCCAGCGTGCATTGCTCGGTGCACGCACTGAACCAGCTCGGCGCCAGTGCGACGCTGGCGCGCCTGGAGGACTTCAACATCCAGGGCAACGCGCATTTCATGAACGAGGAACTGAACAACGGCGAGATCGCCACCCGGGTATTCATCCCCTGGCTGGCGTCGGTGAAATAGATACCCACGGATTGCGGGGGGAGTCATGACGGACCGAAGGAGTTTCCTGCATGCCGCAGCGGGCGTCGCCGTGCCGGCAGTGACGGGTGCTGCGGGGATCGTGGCAGCCGCCCAGGCGAGCGCTGCCGCGCCGTCCGCCGCAGCGGTCCGGTTGCCACCCGGCGTCAGCCTCCGGGACTTCAACCGTGCTCTCTCAGCATGGCGCGATACGGTGGGCGCGGAGTGGGTGTTCACCTCGGCCGACGACGTTGCGCTGTACCGTGATGCCTACTCTCCCTACTGGGATGAACCGGAAGAGCGCGTGGCTTCCGCCGCCGTCGCACCCTCGACACTGGAGCAAGTGCAAGCCGTGGTGCGGGTGGCCAATCAGTACCGCGTGCCGCTGTATGCGATCTCCACCGGCCGCAATCTTGCCTATGGTGGCTCCGCGCCGGTGTATTCCGGCAGCGTGGTGCTAGACCTCAAGCGCATGAATCGCGTACTCGAGGTCAACGAGCGCAATGCCTACGCGCTGGTCGAGCCCGGCGTCAGTTATTTCGACCTGTATGAGCACATCACCAAAGCCAACCTCGATGTCTGGATCGACCCACCCGATCCGGGCTGGGGCAGTGTGCTGGGCAATGCGCTGGATGGCGGTGGTGGCTGGACTGCATACCCGTTCCGCGATCATTTCGGCGCCCACTGCGGCATGGAAGTGGTGCTGGCCAGTGGCGAGGTGGTGCGTACCGGCATGGGTGCCCTGCCCAACTCGAAGACCTGGCAGCACAACAAGTGGGGTTATGGCCCCTGGGTCGACGGCCTGTTCCGCCAGGGCAACATGGGCGTGGTCACCAAGATGGGCTTCTATCTGATGCCGCGGCCCGAGTCGCTGCAGTCGGCGACGGTGGTGGTGACGCGAACCGGGGATGCGGTGCCGCTGATCGACACGCTGAACCTGCTGGAGAACCAGCTGGTGGTGAACGGTTCGACGCAGCTGTTCGGCAGCGGCTCGAACTGGCAGGTGCAGGTTCCCATCTACGGTCCCGAGAAGATCGTGCGGGCGAAGATGGAGTACTGCAGGGAGCAGTTCGCGAAGATTCCCAACAGCCGCTTCACCGAAGGTGAGCTGATCCGCACGCCGCTTGACGAAGCAACGCTCAACCGCATCCGCAAGGTAAATTTCGGCATTCCGGATCTGTCGACCTTCAATATGCTGGGCCGCAACCAGGCCAACCAGAATCCGCCCGGCGGGCACATCGGCTTTTCGCCCATCATTCCGCGCACGGGCGAGGCGCTGCTCGAGTTTTCGCAGTTCTACCGCGAGAACCTGGCGGCGGTTTCCGAGGGTGGCACGTTGCGCTTCCAGGGGCCGGTATTCATGACCAACTGGGAGCGCAGCCTGGTGGCGTTGATCATGTTCCCCATCGGACGCGACAAGGTGCTGAACGCGAAGATGCGGGCCGCGTTTGAGAAGTGGGTGCAGCTCGCCGCGGAGCGCGGCTGGGCCGAGTACCGCGCCCCGGCGGTGTTCCAGGACGTGGTCGCGAAGACCTATTCCTGGAACAATAATTCCCTCACCCGGCTGCGCGAGACCATCAAGGATGCAGTGGACCCGAATGGCATCCTGTCGCCTGGACGCTATGGCGTGTGGCCAAAGCACCTGCGGAAGGGCTGAAGATGGGTCGGCAACGCAAGTATCGGGCGGTGCTGGCGCCTTTGGTGCTGGCGGGGACATGGCTGTTCGGCGCTTCGGTGGCGCCGGCGGCGGCGCCACCGACAGCGCCAGACCTGGCGCTGGGCGAAAAGGTCTACACGCGCTGGTGCGTGCACTGCCATGCCGCCGGCCGCGGCAATCCCGGCACGCAGTCGCTGCAGGTGAAGTACGGCGACCGGGTTCCCGCCGTGCTGCTGGAGCGCACCGACCTGACGCCCGAGGCGGTAGCCCTGTTCACCCGCCAGGGTGTGCTGTCGATGCCGCCATTCCGCAAGACCGAGATCACCGACGCCGAGCTGGCCGCACTATCCGCGTTCGTGGCGCGCAAGCCGGTCCGGCCCTAGGGCGAGGACTGCCTGCCCAACGCGCGGTGCTGCGTCCTCAGGGCGCCGGTTCAATGCGCAGGATGGCGCCGGCCTCCTCATCCGTGGCGACATAGATGAAGCCGTCAGGCCCGGCCTTCACGTCGCGGATGCGCTGGTGCAGGTCGGTCAGCAGTGATTCGCGGCGCAGCTCCTCGAGCTTCTCGTTGAGCACCACGCGGTCGACGCGTCCGGTGCCGGGAATCTCGCCATAGCGCACGCCGGCCACGAACAGGTCCCCCTTCCATTTGGGCAGCGCGTCGCCCTGGTAGAACCCAAGGCCCGTGACCGAGATCGAGGGCGTCCAGTAAACCAGCGGCAGCTCGAATCCCGTGTGCACCGGCTCGTTGCCGCGGGCCTGCCACGGCCCGGGGTACGAGCGGCCCAGGCTGACGACGGGCCAGCCGTAGTTGCTGCCAGGCTTGATGAGGTTCACTTCATCACCGCCGTTCGGACCCATCTCGGCCAGGAACACCTGGCTGGTGAGCGGATGCACCGTGAGCCCCAGCGAGGTGCGATGACCCATGGTGTAGATCTCGGGCCGGTGCCCCTCTTTGCCTACGAACGGGTTGTCCGCCGGCACTGTGCCGTCGTCGTTCAGACGCAGCACCTTGCCAGCCAGCGTCGCCGGATCCTGCGCGGTCTGCCCGAAGCCGCCGCTGGTGCCGATCCACAGCTTTGCATCCGGCGTCATGGCCACCGAGGCTGGCCCGCCGGAGATGTTCTCGCCGACCCACAGGTCCGTGAGGTCATGCAGGCTTCCATCGGCATAACGCACGCGCGCCACCGCAGTGGTGCGCCGATCCTCAGCCAGGGGCTTGGTGTAGACGATGTAGAGATAGCCGTTCTCGGCGAAGCGGGGATGCACGGCGATGCCCATGTAGGCATGCACGCTGGCGCCAGCCGCGGGTCCGATGGCCTCTGGTCCGCCGGGCACTTCGCGCAGCTCGCTGCTGCCCCTGGCGATGCGTTTGATTTCACCGGTGCGCTGCGCGATGAGCAGGTCACCACCGGGCAGAAAGGTCAGGGCATAAGGCCATGGCAGGCGCGCCAGCACCGTGACGCGGATGTTCTGGCCTTCGCCGGTACGATAGGTGAATGGACCCGCCGCCAACGGCTGGCTCAGGCCCGGCGGCGCCACCGGCGAGCCGCTGGCGTTGGCGGGCACCGCCCGCTGCGCCAGTGCCACGGCCGGAGCGACTGCGGCCGCACAGAGACAAAGACCCAGCCGCAGTCCATTCATATGGTCGCCCCCCGACGCATCCGGATTCATCGTTCTGGTGGCCATCATAGCGCCCCAGTGCAGGTGGTCAGGAGCTGCTGCGGCGAGGCGGCGCTACGGCGGAAGACCGCCGCAGAAGGCAAGTACCTCGCGTGCATATCCTGCCGGCTCGTCGAGCGCGGCCAGATGTCCCGCACCGACAAGTTCCACCCGTCGCGCGCCGGGTATCACCGCCTGCAACCGGCGTGCGGCCTCGTGCCGTACCGGCCCGTCGAAACTGCCGTTCATGATCAGCGTGGGCACGGTGATGGCACCCAGGTCTGGCGCAGCCGCACGAGGGACCTGTTGCTGCAGGTCAGTGGCGCGATAGCGCATCACCATCATGGCCAGCAGGTCGCGGGTGGCCGCATCCGTGGTCCGCAGCCTCATCAGTGGATGGTGGAGGATGCCCGCCTGCAGCGCCGCCGGTCCTCCCGTGTCGAGCATCCTGCGGTATTCAGGCAGGGGCAGTTCCAGTTCGGCATCGAGCACCGGGGCGCCATCGAGCAGCAGTGCGCGCGTGCGCAGCGGGTGCAGCTGCCGGAAATGCAGCGCCAGCCGTGCTCCCTGCGACATGCCCACCAGCACGGCACGGTTGATAGCCGCGGCGTCGAGCACTGCCCGCAGGTCTTCGGCATTGCGGTGGATGTCCGGCCGCCCCTCGGACAAGCCGAAGCCGCGCCGGTCGAACCGCAGCACCGTGCAATGCGGTACCAGCAGCGGCACCACCGGATCCCAGTACGCCAGGTCGAGTGCCCAGCCGTGCAGCAGGACCAGTGCAGGGCCCGATCCTTCCAGGCGCCAACGCAATCGCGCGCCATCGCGTTGCAGGAAGCGGTCGGGCGCGGTTTGCGTTGACATCGGAAGCTGGGCCGTCTCAGGATATTCGTTTGACCAGGCACAGCCTAAGCGAATTCTTCTTTCTCAGGGGTCCGGACAGTTAATGAAGATCGGTCGCCAGGAGCACCGCAGCTCGGCGCTATCCACGTCCAGTGCCGACACGATTGTCGTGCGCGGCAAGGATCTGTGTCGCGAGCTGATCGGCCAGGTCGGGTTCACTGACTACCTATGGTTCCTGCTGTCGGGCGATTTGCCCCGGCCGGCGCAGCGTCGCGTGCTCGATGCCACGCTGGTGGCCATCGCCGAGCATGGCCTGGTGCCCAGCGTTCAGGCCAGTCGCATGACCTATGCCGCTGCGCCCGAAGCCTTGCAGGGCGCGGTTGCGGCCGGATTGCTGGGTTGTGGTTCGGTGATTCTCGGTGCAGCCCAGGATGCGGGCAAGCTGCTGGCCGAAGTGGTTGCGCGCAGCGCCACCGGGGGACTCGAGGCTGCCGCTTCCGCTGCGGTCAGTGAGCGGCGCGCGGTCAAGCTGCCGATTCCAGGCTATGGACACCCCCTCCACAAGGGCGAGGATCCAAGGGCCACACGACTGTTCGCGGTCGCCGCCGAGGCCGGCCTGCCGGATGCCCATCGGCGCGCGGCGAAGCAGATCGAAGCGCTGCTGCCGGCACTGACCGGCAAGACGCTGGTGATGAATGTTTCGGTCGCGATTCCCGCCGTGCTGCTCGACGCGGGATTTCCGCTGGGAGCGCTGAAGGGCGTGCCGCTGTTGGCGCGCACCGCCAGCCTCATCGCGCACCTGCTGGAGGAGCAGACGAAGCCCATCGGCTTCGTGCTCTCGCATGCGGCCGCCAAGGCCATCGAATATGACGGTCCGGTCCCGCCGGGTTTCGTCCGGGAAGATCCATGAAGGGTCTGGATGTACTGAAGGGTGTAAAGATTGTCGAGCAGGGCACCTTCATCACCGGCCCCTGCACCGGCATCATGCTCGCCGATCTGGGTGCTGACGTGATCAAGGTGGAAAGCCCGGATGGCGATCCCTACCGGGCTTATCAGGGCAGCAACTACTCGCCGCACTTCCAGGCCTACAACCGCAACAAGCGCAGCCTCGCGCTCGATCTGAAACAGGCCAGCGACCGAACCGTGTTCGACACGCTGATCCGCGAGGCGGATGTGTTCATCCAGAATTTCCGGCCAGGCACGGCCGACCGGCTCGGCGCGGGCGCCAGGCGCCTGCAGGAATTGAACCCGAAGCTGGTGTACTGCTCCATCAGCGGCTTCGGCGCCGATGGCCCGTATGTCGACCGCCCCAGTTACGACTCGGTGGCGCAGGCGCTGTCGGGGTTCCTGAGTGTGGTGGTGGACGAAAGCCGGCCGCGTTTCCTGGGGCCGGCGCTCGCCGACGCGATCACCGGCATCTACGCCGCCTACGGCGTGCTGGGCGCGCTGTTCGATCGCAGCCGCACGGGCCGAGGCCGCGTGGTCGAGGTCTCGATGCTCGAGGCGATGGCGCATTTTGCGGTTGAGCCCTATGCGGCCTATTTCGCGCTGGGTACGGTGCCGAAATCCGCCGACCGACCGCGACTGGCGCAGGCGCACATCCTGCGCACCGGCGACGGTGGCTTGATCGCGATCCATCTTTCCTCGCTCGAGAAGTTCTGGACCGGGCTGATCGCCGCGCTCGAAGCGCCGCAACTGGCTGCCGATGCGCGCTTCGCCTCGCGCCTGGCACGGATCGACAACTACGACGCACTGGGCGCGGAGCTCGACCGGCAGTTTTCCGGGCGACCGACGCAGTACTGGGTCGACCGGCTGGGCGCCCACGACGTGCCGTTTGCACCCATCAATCGCGTCGACGCGGCCGTGAAGGATCCGCAGGTGCAGCACCTGGGTCTCATGGTGCCAGTCGAAAAGCCCCATGGCGCGACCCACGCCGTGCGGCCGGCGGTGCAGTTCGATGGCCAGCGCGCCGACGGCGTGCTTCCGGCCCCGCTGCTTGATGAACATGGCCCCGCGATCCGCGCCCAGCTGGCCGCATCACCGGCCTGGCCCGCGGGCTGAATTTTTTGACCCAACCAAGGATTTCGCGATGCTGTTTCCCACCACGATTGTCGGCAGCTACCCGCAGCCGGAATGGCTGATCGACCGCAAGAAGCTCGCCGGGCGTTTCCCGCCGCGGGTGCGGGCGAGAGAGCTGTGGCGTATCCCGGAGGAATACCTGGAAGAGGCGTGGCAGGACGCGACGCTGCTGGCGATCCGGGCGCAGGAGCGCGCGGGGCTGGACATCATCTCGGACGGTGAAATTCGCCGCGAGAGCTACTCCAACCGCTTCGCCACCGCACTGGATGGCGTGGACCTCGATAACCCCGGCGAGGCGCTCGACCGCAGCGGCCATTCCAATCCGGTGCCGCGTGTCACCGGTACCATCCGCCGCCGGCATGCGGTGATGGTCGATGACGTGCGCTTCCTTGCTGCCAATACGCAGCGGCATATCAAGATAACCGTGCCCGGTCCGTTCACGATGGCGCAGCAGGCGCAGATCGACCACTACGGTGGCAGCCGGGAGCAGGCGGCCCTCGATTATGCGAAGGCAGTCAACGCCGAGATCCGCGACCTGTTCGACGCTGGCGCCGACGTGGTGCAGATCGATGAACCCTACATGCAGGCGCGTCCGGAAGAAGCCCGCGCCTATGGCCTGGCCGCCCTGAATGCCGCGCTGGAAGGCGTCACCGGCCGCACCGCCGTGCATATCTGCTTCGGCTATGCCGCCATCATCCACGCCCGGCCGGAAGGGTATTCGTTCCTGTCGGAACTGGCGCAGTGCAGCTGCCGGCAGATCTCGATCGAGACGGCGCAGTCGAATCTGGACTGCAGCATCCTCGAGACGCTGCCGGGCAAGCAGATCATCCTGGGCGTCATCGACCTTTCGGACATGAAGATCGAAACGCCGGAGGTAGTGGCCGGGCGCATTCGCCGGGCGCTGAAGCATGTGCCAGCCGGGAACATCATCGTGGCGCCAGACTGTGGCATGAAGTATCTGCCGCGGCATGTGGCCGACGGCAAGCTGCAGGCCATGGTGGCCGGCGCCGCCATCGTGCGGCAGGAGCATGGTGGGAACTGATCCTGCCTGGCGCGAATCAGTACACTAGGCGCCAGGCGCGCGCCTAATTGCAGGAGACAAGGGGGACTCATCATGGCCATCTCGGCAAAGCTGCCCTCGCGGCTGCACCATACCGCCTACACGTCCAGGGATCTGGAAGCCACGCGACATTTCTACGAGGACATCATCGGCCTGCCGCTGGTGGCGACCTGGTGCGAGAAGGATGAGCTGTTCGGCAAGGAGCGAACCTACTGCCACTGCTTCTTCAGCCTCGGCGACGGCGGCGCGCTGGCCTTCTTCCAGTTCGCCGACAAGGAAGACGAACAGCTGTTTTCACCTCCCATCCCGCCCACGCCGTTCCATCACATCGCGTTGAACGTCGATGCCGAGGCCCAGGCCGGCATCGAGCAGCGTCTCAAGGACGCCGGGTTTGCCGAGCCGAAGATGTACGTGCTCGAGCACGGTTACTGCCGCTCGGTGTATGCCGA
>DATKBK010000275.1:0-8775 GCA_035514045.1 Steroidobacteraceae bacterium
GCGATCGAGATCACCAGGCGCAGGTTGGCCTCGACCATCTCTTTCTTGGCGCGGCGGGCCTTGGCCTCGCCGATCGACACCTCGCGGTTGATGTCCTTGATCTCGTTGATGGTCAGGTGCTGGGCGACCTCGATCTCGGCCAGCTTCTTCTGCCGCTTCTCGATTTCGTCAGTGAACTTCGCCAGTGCACCGGAGTATTTCTTGCCGCCCTTGACGTGCTTGCCCAGCCACTTCAGGTTGGTCTCGTTGCGCGGGAAGGTAGTGACGAATTCCTTGCGCGGCATGCCGGCGTCGCGCACGCACATCGTCATGATTTCCTTCTCGAGCTGGCGCACCTCGCCGATGTGCATGCGCAGCTGCAGGATCAGCAGGTCGAACATGCGCGGCGAGAGCTTCAGCTCCATGAACTCGCCGGCCGCCTTCTGGCGCGACTTCACCGTCTTGGGGTCCGGCGTGCCGAGCTTATCGATGTTCACCAGCGCGGCGGCGTGCAGCTTGGCGATCTGTGCGAAGCGGCGCGCGGCTTCCTCCGGATCGGGGCCGGTGTCGACCGCCTCTTCGGCTTCGTCCTCCTCGCTCTCTTCGTCCTCGGCCTTCTCGGTGGGGGCCACCGTTTCCGGCTTGGTCGGGTTCTGCGGCTGCGCGATCACGTCGGGCGCGTTCGGATCGATGAACCCGACAATGACGTCGACCAGGCGGCTCTGGCCGGCCTTCACCTGCTCGTAGGTGGCCAGCAGCTGCGCCAGCGTGGCCGGGTAATTGGCCAGCGAGCGGCGCACGGTATCGAGGCCCTCCTCGATGCGCTTGGCGATGCTGATCTCGCCCTCGCGGGTGAGCAGCTCAACCGTGCCCATCTCGCGCATGTACATGCGCACCGGATCGGTGGTGCGGCCGAGTTCGGCATCGAGCGCGGCCAGCGCGGCGGCGGCCTCTTCGATGGCTTCTTCGTCGGCGGGCTGGGAATTCTCGGTGGCGAGCAGGGGCTCCGAATCCGGTGCCTTCTCGTACACGGGAATGCCCATGTCGTTGATCATGTTGACGATGTCTTCGATCTGCTCGGGATCGACGATCTCGCTCGGCAGGTGATCGTTCACCTGCGAATAGGTCAGGAAGCTCTGCTCCTTGCCCAGCGCGATCAGCAGCTTCAGCTGCGACTGGCGCTCTTCGGGCATGACCGGGGCGCGGCGCTCGATGTTGGTGAGCACTTCATCACTGGCGGACTGGCCACTGCCTTTCCTGCGCCCGGGCTTGCGCAACGGGGCTTCGACCACCGGTGCGGCGACCTTGTGCGCCTTGTCGGGCTTTGCGGCGGGAACCACCTTGCCCTTCGCCGCCGGAGCCGCTGCCACCTGCTTGCCCTTGGGGGCACGGACCTTCGCGGCTGGTTGCGCCTTCGCAGCTGGCGCAGACTTCGCGGCCACCTTGCCCTTTGCAGCGGCGGCAGGGGCCGCCTTCACGGCGTGCCTTGCGCCAGCCGCATGCTTCGCCGCCTTGTCGGCAGCCGGCTTCGTGGCCTTGGGCTTCGCGCTCTTCGCGGCGGACCGGGCAGCGGCAGCAGGCTTGGACTTGGCAGCGGGTTTCTGGGGCTTGCGAGTAGGCGCCATGAGCTCTCCAGCAGTCGGATAATGTGAGGCGTACAGGGGACCGCGAATTCTAGCGGCGGTGCGGATTATTCGCCACGTAAAGGGAGAAAAATCCGCGCTGCCTGCCGGCAGTCCCGGCAATGGCATGATCCTTTCCGATCCTTCAATTTCAAGGGCAGAAGGGGCCTGATATCGGGTTAGACCGCTGCCGCGGGGCCCAGTTCACCCTCGCCGCGTCGCCTGCAGCAGCTGGACCAGGCGGTTGCGCTCTTCAGGCGTAAGGGAGCGCTCGCGCTCGGCCGCGATCAGCCCATCCAGTTCGGCCGTCGCGGCGCCCCGGACCAGCTCGCGCAGGGCATTGACCAGCTCGTCGCCAGCGGCCGTCTCGTCGCCCAGTACGGAAGGTTCGGTGGCCAGCAGAGCCAGTCGTGGCGCCAGGGGGTGATCGCGCCAGCGTTCCAGCACCTGTGCCGTGTTCAGGGCCGGCTCTGCCGCCAGGCCGTCCAGCAGCTCGCGCAGCAGGTCGGCGCCGGGCTCGCCGACTTCCTCGAGGGCGCTGCGATCCGCGGCAGTTACGCGCGCCGCGGTGGCAGGAAAATCGAGCAGGTTCTTCACGGCCTGGCGGATCATGCCGCCGCGGCCGGTGCCCCGGGCGCTGCGGGAGGCGGCTCGGCTCGGCGCTGCCTTCGCCGCACCGCTGCTGCTGCTGCCTGCAGCTTCGACCGGCCCCACGATCTTCAGAAAGCGCTCGGCACTCACGCCGATGGCCTCAGCAAGTCGGTCCAGCAGCAGTTCGCGATAGGTGCCGTCCGGCACTCGGGCCAGCAGCGGCTTGGCCTCGGCGACGAAGCGGGCCTTGCCGTCGGCATGGGAGATGTCGGCGGATGCAGCCAGATGGGCGACCAGGTATTCCGACAGCGGCAGCGCGCCCGCGAAGCGCGCTTCGAAGGCCTCCTTGCCTTCCTTGCCCACCAGCGTATCGGGATCCTCGCCGTCGGGCAGGAACAGGAATTTCAGTTCCCGGCCGGCCTGCGCCTCCGGCAATGCATTCTGCAATGCGCGCCAGGCCGCCGCGCGTCCGGCGCGGTCACCGTCGAAGCAGAAGATCACCTCGCGCACCAGGCGGAACGCGCGCTTCAGGTGTTCGGGCGTGGTGGCCGTGCCCAGCGTCGCCACCGCGTAACCGATGCCGCTCTGATGCAGCCGGACCACGTCCATGTAGCCTTCCACCACCAGCAGGCGCGTCAGCGGCGCACGGTTCTGCCGCGTCTCATACAGGCCGTACAGCTCGCGGCCTTTGTGAAACAGCGCTGTCTCGGGCGAGTTCAGGTATTTCGGTTCGCCCTTGTCGAGCACCCGGCCGCCGAAGGCGATGGTGCGGCCGCGTGCATCGCGGATGGGGAACATCAGGCGATCACGAAAGCGGTCGTAGTGACCCTCGGTCTGGTCGCGCGCAATGATGAGCCCGGCCTCGAGGAGCATGGCGCGGGAGGACTCGCTGGCGCCGAAGCGTTTCAGCACCTCGCTCCAGGCATCGGGCGCGTAGCCAATGCCGAAGGTCGTGATCGTGGCGGCATCGAGGCCGCGTTGGGTCGCGTAGGCGCGCGCGCGTTGCTCGCTGGCCAGCTGCTCGCCATAGAAGGTGGCGACCTTGCCCATCAGCGAGTACAGGTCCTCGCTCACCGGTGGCGCACCAGGCGCGCCGCCGGCCTCGCGCGGCACTTCCACGCCCAGCCGTTGGGCCAGGTCTTCCACCGCCTCGACAAAGGGCAGGCGGTCGTAATTCATCAGGAAGTCGAGCGCGGTGCCATGTGCGCCGCAGCCGAAGCAGTGATAGAACTGCTTCACCGGGTTCACCCAGAATGACGGTGTCTTCTCGCTGTGGAAGGGGCAATTGGCCTTGTACTCGCGGCCCGAGCGTTTCAGCGGCACGCGCGCGCCGATGATCTCGACCAGATCGGCGCGGCCGATCAGGTCATCGATGAAAGCTCTGGGGATGCGGCCGGCCATGGACCAAGCCTACCTTGGCGACGCCCGCGAGGGGGCAAGAGCATTCCCTACTTGTCGCCGCGATTGCGGAAGCGGTGCAGGATCCAGAATCCGATGGCGAGGAGCAGGCCGAAGATGAGCAGGCGGGCCATTGGTTAATCCTCAGCCCGCCAGCCTGGCTTTCACGCGCGCGCTCACCGCTGCCATGTCGGCGCGGCCGGCAGCAGCGGCCTTGACCTGCGCCACCACCTTGCCCATGTCCTTGATGGACGCGGCACCGGTGGCGGCAATGGCCTGGGCGATCAGCTGGTCGATTTCCGGGTCGGAGAGCTGCGCGGGCTGATAGCCCGCCAGCACAGTCAGTTCGGCGTTTTCTTTCGCCACCAGGTCGGCGCGACCGCCGGCCTCGAACTGCACCACGGATTCCTTGCGTTGCTTGACCATTTTCTCGATGACGGACAGCACCTGCACGTCGTCGAGCATGATGCGCTCGTCGACTTCACGTTGCTTGATGGCTGCGAGGATCAGGCGGATCGTCGCGAGGCGCTCCTTGTCGCCAGAGCGCATCGCGGACTTCATGTCCTCGGTGACGCGCTCCTTGAGGGACATGTCGCTCCTAGAACGCGCGGGCGGGACGAGCCTCGCCGATGCGCGGGCCACTGCGCTTGGCGTGGCGCTTCACCGCGGCCGCCTTCTTGCGCTTTCGCTCCTGCGTGGGCTTCTCGTAGAATTCGCGACGACGCAGCTCTGCCAGGATGCCCGCCTTCTCGCAGGCGCGCTTGAAGCGCCGCAGGGCAACGTCGAAATACTCATTTTCACGAATTCTCACGCTCGGCATAAACCTGCAAACCTTGTGCGGTGGGCGTAAAAGGGTGCGGGATTCTAAAGCCCGGAAGGGCAGGTGTCCATTGCGGGTTCTAGGCATCGAGTCATCCTGTGACGAAAGCGCGGCAGCGGTGCTGGACGACACCCGCGGCCTGCTGTCGCACGAGCTTTACAGCCAGGTGGACCTGCACCGGCTGTATGGCGGGGTGGTGCCCGAACTGGCCTCCCGCGACCATGTGCAGCGGTTGCTTCCCCTTGTGCGTCAAGCACTTGCGAAGGCCGGAACCCTGCCTTCGGAGCTGGATGGGGTGGCCTATACGGCCGGCCCGGGGCTGGTCGGGGCGCTGCTGACGGGGGCAGCGCTGGGGCGCAGCCTGGCCTATGCGCTGGGGGTGCCGGCGGTGCCGGTTAACCACCTGGAGGGCCATCTGCTGGCGCCACTGCTGGAGGAGCGCCCACCGCCCTTCCCCCATCTGGCGCTGCTGGTCTCCGGCGGGCACACCATGCTGATCGTGGTCCGTGGTTTGGGGCAGTACGAGCTGCTCGGTGAAACCCGCGACGATGCCGCCGGCGAGGCCTTCGACAAATCGGCCAAGCTGCTGGGACTGCCTTATCCGGGTGGCCCCGAGCTCGCACGACTGGCCGAGACCGGCCGGCCCGGCGTGTTCGAATTTCCGCGGCCCATGCTGGACCGAACCGGCTACGAGTTCAGTTTCTCCGGCCTCAAGACAGCGGTGATGCTGGCCGTGCGCGAACAGGTGCCCGACGCACAACGGCGCGCGGACATCGCACGCGGCGTGCAGGATGCCATCGTCGACACGCTGGTGGGCAAGACAGCGCGGGCGCTGAAGGACACCGGCCTTGCGCATCTGGTGGTGGCCGGTGGCGTGAGTGCGAACCGGGCATTGCGCAACAGCCTTACGGCGGCAGCGCAGGCCCGCGCTGCCGAGATTTATTTTCCCCGGCTGGAATTCTGCACCGATAATGCCGCGATGATCGCGGTGGCCGGACTTGCGCGCCTGCAGCAGGGCGGCGCGGCCAGTCATCTGGCGATCGAGGCGCGCGCGCAGTGGCCACTGGCTTCGCTGCGTGCGCCGGGCACGATGATTCACGGGTCCTGAAGGGATGATGCAACAGTCCACCGATACGGTATTCCTGCGCGGTCTGGCCATCGAGACCACCATCGGTTTCTTCGAATGGGAGCGTCACGTCAAGCAGACGGTAGTGCTCGATCTGGAGATTCCCGTCGACTGCGCGCGTGCCGCAGGCAGCGACGACGTGAAGGAGACGGTGGACTACAAGTCGATTGCAAAGCGCTGCATCGGCTTCGTGGGCGAGGCGCAGTTCCACCTGGTCGAGACGCTGGCGCACAAACTGGCCACGACCCTGTTGGATGAGTTCGACCTCGCGTGGATCAGGCTGTCGGTGAACAAGCCGGGCGCGATCCGCGGCTCGCGCGACGTGGGCGTGACCATCGAGCGGCGCAAGGCCTGATTCGAAGGCGCAACGCCGTGACGCTGGCCTATGTCTCCGGCGGCAGCAATCTCGACGCCGAACGGAATCTGGTGGTTGCCGCGCGCGCGCTGAAGGCGCGCCATCCGGGTGCGCGGTTCTCGCGCTGCTATCGCAACCAGGCGATCGGATTCGAGGGGCCGGAGTTCATCAATTTCGTGGTGGAGCTGCCGGCGGGCGGGAATCCCGCGCTGCTGAAGGGTGAGCTCGAGTGCGTCGAGACCCTGTGTGGACGCGAACGGGAGGCTCCGAAGTGGGCGCCCCGCGCCATGGACCTGGACATCCTGCTGTTTGGCAACATGGTGCAGGACACACCAGGGCTGGTGTTGCCGCGGCCGGAGTTGTTGCGCTGGGGCTTCATGCTGGGGCCGTTGGCAGAACTGGCCCCGCACCTGCTGCATCCGGTGCAGTCGCGCCGCATTGGCGATGTGTGGGATGGCTTCGACCAGGGCGCGCATCCGCTGCTGCCAGTCGCTCTTGATCTGAACCTGGCTTAGCGCTGATCAGGCAGTTCCTGAATCGAGCACTTCGCGAACGCGCCGCGCCAGCTCGCCGCGCCGGAATGGCTTGGCCAGCAGCTGCACCCCGGGGTCGAGCCGCCCCTGATGGATGATGGCGTCCTCGGAATATCCCGAGCAGTAGAGCACCTTGAGTCCGGGCCGCAGCGCGCGGGCCGCGTCGGCAAGTTCGCGTCCGCTCATGCCTGGCATGATCACGTCGGTGAGCAGCAGGTCGATGGCATCGCCCTGCTGCACCATCGGCAGCGCCGCCACGCCGTTCTCCGCCAGCAGCACGCGATACCCCAGCGACTCCAGCTGCTCGGCCACGTAATGGCGGACCAGCCGGTCATCCTCCACCAGCAGCACCACCTCGGTGCCGTGGGGTACGGAGTCATTCAGCACCGGCAGTGAAACCGTGGGAGTGTCATCGGGCGTTCGCGGCAGATACATGCGCACCGCGGTGCCGTGCCCAACCTCGGAGTAGACGCCGATATGGCCGCCGGACTGCTTGATGAAGCCGTAGACCATGGGCAACCCGAGCCCGGTGCCCTTGCCCTTCGGCTTGGTGGTGAAGAAGGGCTCGAACAGGCGCGACATGAGCTCCGGCGCAATGCCGCTGCCCGTGTCGGTCACAGCCACCAATACGTAGCGTCCCGGGCGCACATCGGAGTGGCGCGAGCAATACTCCTCGTCGAGCTCCACGTTCTCGGTCTCGATCGTGAGGCGGCCCCCCTGGGGCATGGCATCGCGCGCATTGAGGCTCAGGTTCAGCAGCGCGCTCTCCAGTTGCGCCGGATCAACCAGTGCGGGCCACAGCGAATTGCCGGGATACAGAGCGATTTCGATACTCTCGGTCAGCGCCCGGTGCAGCAGCTGGTTCATGCCCGAGATCAGCTGGTTCACGTCGACCGACGCCGGGCTCAGCGCCTGCTTGCGCGCGAACGCCAGCAGCCGCTGCGTGAGGTCGGCGCCGCGCTGGGCGGCACTGACGATCATGGCGGCGAGTGACTGGCGGCGCGGATCGTCAGCAAGTTCTTCCTCGAGCACCTCGGCATTGCCCAGCATCACGGTCAGCAGGTTGTTGAAGTCATGGGCAACGCCGCCGGTGAGCTGTCCCACCGCCTCCAGCCGCTGCGACTGCCGCAGTTGTTCCTCGAGTGCGCGCAATTCGGTCACGTCGCGCATGCCGGCCAGGAATCGCACCGCCCTGCCGGCCTGGTCGCGCACGATCTGACCGCGATCCGAGACCACCACGTAGCTGCCGTCGCCGCGCCGGAAGCGGTAACGCGCGCTCCACTGCGTGTCGCTGGAAGCCAGGTCCAGGTCCAGCGAGTCCAGTACGCGGTCGCGGTCATCCGGGTGGATGCGACTGCTCCACGTGCCGAGTCCGGATCC
The DNA here is from genome assembly GCA_035514045.1 of Steroidobacteraceae bacterium. GTDB lineage: Bacteria > Pseudomonadota > Gammaproteobacteria > Steroidobacterales > Steroidobacteraceae > ZC4RG30. The sequence continues at coordinate 7,805 of DATKBK010000275.1, forward strand.
GGTGTCGGCGTTGTCGAGCCCGAACTGCGTCTCCGCGCCCTCATTCCACCACACCGTGCCGGTGGCGATGTCCCAGTCCCGCACCGCGTCGTTGGTGGCCCGAACCACCGCCTGGAAGCGCTCGTTGCTCTTGCGCAGCTGCCGTTCGCTGAGCCGGGCCGAGGCCTCGGCACGCTGTTCGTCCTCCACGATGCTAAGCAGCGCCCGGTTCAGCCGGTCCGACTCCAGCGCATGGCGTCGCGCTGCCAGCTGGGCCATCACGTGGCGGCCCAGCAGCTGCAGCGCTTCCAGCTGATCGGTGCTCAGCGTACGCGGCACGCGGTCCATCACGCACAATGCGCCGAGCGCCGTCCCATTGTCCGCCAGCAGCGGGGAGCCGGCATAGAAGCGGATGGCGGGTTCGCCGGTCACCAGCGCGCAGTCGATGAAGCGCGGATCGCTGGTGGCGTCCTGCACCACCATCAGCCGTGGCTCGTCCAGCAGGTGCTGGCAGAATGAATCCTCGCGCGGCGTTGCCCTCAGCGCCAGACCGTGTTCGGCGATGAACCACTGCCGACGCTCGTCGATCAGTGTTATGGCCGCCATCGGCGTCTGGCAGATATGCGCCGCCAGCGCCGCCACGTCCTCGAACTGTGGCTCGCGGGGGGTGTCGAGGATCCCGAAGCCGCGCAGCGTCTCGAGACGTTGGTCCTCTACGCTGGCAATGCCCGGGGTCATCGAGCGGCCTGATCCGGTTCAAACGCGCTCATGTAACGCTCCGATTGCCCCGCGGCGATCAGCAGCTCGTTCACTTCGCGCTTCAGCGCCAGCACGCGATCCTCGCGCCCCAGCGTCGCCGTGCGCCAGCGCCGCAGTTCCTCCAGTTGCTGCTGGATCTGCAGCTCGCTGTGCCGACGCTCGGTGAGGTCGCGGGTGATGGCGAGCATCGCATGGACATTGCCGTCCTGGTCGCGCAGCGGACTGGCATGGGT
>DATKBK010000276.1:0-5235 GCA_035514045.1 Steroidobacteraceae bacterium
TCGATGCCCAGGGTGTCGAGCACCTGGCCACCGAAGCGCTCGGCCGCCACGGCGACGCGAATGCCCTTGCGCGCGGCATAGATTGCCGCCGCAGCACCGGCCGGGCCGCCGCCGACTATCAGCATGTCGTAGGGCGCCTGAGCGTTCATCTTCGCCGCCATGCGCGCCTCCATGCCGCGGTCCAGCTTCGCCAGGATCTGCTCCACTTCCATGCGGCCCTGGCCGAACGCCTGGCCATTGAGCATCACGGTGGGCACGGAGCGGATGTTGTGCGCAGCCACTTCCTGCTCGAACAGCGCGCCATCGACCATGGTGTGGCGGATGCGCGGGTTGAGCACGGCCATCAGGTTGAGCGCCTGGACCACATCGGGGCAGTTCTGGCAGGTCAATGAAATATAGGTGACGAACTCGAACTCGCCCTCAAGTGCGCGAATCTGCTCGATGATCGCCTGCTCCACCTTGGGCGGATGACCACCCGTCTGCAGCAGCGCCAGCACCAGTGAGGTGAATTCATGGCCCATGGGCAGGCCCGCGAACGTGATGCGCGCGGGTTCGCCGGGCCTTGCCAGCGTGAAGGCGGGCAGGCGCCCACCCGCACGGGTTTCGGTCACGGTGACCTTCGGCGTCAGTGAGGCGATGTCAGCCAGCAGCGAGAGCATGTCGCGCGAGGCGGGGCTGTCGTCCACCTGCGCCGTGATTTCCACGGGCGTCACCAGGCGTTGCAGGTAGCCACCGAGCTGCGCTTTCATCTCTGCATCGAGCGTGGACATCGCTTGCCTTTGCCGTTGTGGTTCAGGTCACCGCTTTGCGTCAGATCTTGCCGACCAGGCTCAGCGAGGGCTTCAGTGTCTGCGCGCCGGGCTGCCAGCTGGCCGGGCAGACCTCACCCGGATGCGAGGCCACGTACTGCGCGGCCTGCGCCTTGCGCAGCAGTTCCCTGGCATCGCGACCGATGCCCAGGTCATGGATCTCGCACACCTTGATCTGCCCTTCCGGGTTGATCAGGAAGGTGCCACGCAGCGCCAGACCCTCTTCTTCGATCATCACGCCGAATGCGCGCGTGATGGCGCCGGTGGGGTCCGCGATCATCGGGTACTGGATCTTCTTGATCGTGTCCGATGCGTCATGCCACGCCTTGTGGGTGAAATGCGTGTCGGTGGAAACGCTGTAAATTTCCACGCCGATCTTCCTGAACTCGGCGTAGGTGTCGGCCAGGTCACCGAGCTCGGTCGGGCACACGAAGGTGAAGTCGGCCGGGTAGAACACCACTGCGGACCACTTGCCCTTCAGGTCGGCGTCGGTGACGGTGACGAACTTGCCGCCGTGGTAGGCCTGCGCCTTGAAGGGCTTCACCTGGGTGTTGATCAATGACATGCGTATTCCTCTGTTCAGGGGGTAGTTGGTACGGTGGTTACTGTTTGGGCAGCTTAAGTGCTGGGAGACCCTGGCGCTGTCGATTTTTCTTATCGTTTCGATAGATAGCATCTATCGAAACGTGCGCGGCGCCGGGCCGGGGCCGGGCTGCGGCCCGGCGGCCGACTCAGGCGGGCTTTATGCGGGGGTCGCCGGCTTCCAGCACGTACGACGCGCTGACCCTGACTCCGGAGTCCGGCAGCGCCGGATCGTCGACGCCCACGAGATCGGCGCGAAGCTGCCGGTCGGAAAGGGTCAGCAATAGATATCCACGGCGCGTGCCATCGAGCCGATGGACATTGGCATTGGCGGCGCGCCAACGATCCAGCGTGTCCTGTGCGATCGCGTCGGTGCTGATCGAGGTGACGCCGAACTCCGCCGCCACCAGCGGCGTGTCGAGGCGCTCGGGCACGGCGTTGATGCCCGCCACGGTGAAGGCATGGATGTCACCGGAGAGCACCACGGGATTTCCGCTGCGGGTCTTCGCCAGCGACTCAAGCAGACGGGAGCGCGCCGCCGGATAACCCGTCCAGCCATCCGACCAGTACTCGGCGTTGCCGCCCTCGCCCTGGTCCATGTGCGCGAACACCGTGCCCTGCGCCAGCAGCGTCCAGCGCGCCGGTTGCGCAGCAAGGCCCTGCTCCAGCCAGGCTTCCTGTTCCATGCCCAGCATGCTGCGCGAAGGATCCAGCCGTGCGGTGCAGGCGTCGCCCACACGCAGGCCGCCCAGCCGTGGCGGCTGCGGGCAGGCCTGGGACGAGCGGTATTGGCGCTGGTCGAGCATGTGCAAGGTGGCAAGCTGGCCGAGCGCGGCATGCGCGTGAATGCGCATGCGTCCGTCGCGCGGCGCCATCGACGGTGGCACGGGCATGTGCTCGTACCAGGCCTGGTAGGCCGCGGCACGGCGCGCGAGAAAGCGCGCGGGATCCTCGGTGCGCCCCGGCGTGTCGCCGGAATAGTCGTTCGCCACCTCGTGATCGTCCCAGGTGACAAACCAGGGCGCGGTCAGATGCGCCGCCTGCAGCGCCGGATCGCATTGGTACTGCGCGTAGCGCAGCCGGTAGTCCGCAACCGTGTAGCAGCGCGGGCCATTGTGAAGCCGCAGCTTGCCCGCCTCCGGTGCGCCCTCGTAGATGTAGTCGCCCACGTGAACGCTGGCATCCGGCGCGGCAGCGGCCACGTGGCGCCACGCCGCGTAATGGCCGCGCTCGTAGTGCTGGCAGCTGGCCACCGCGAGGCGCAGCTGCGCCACGGCATCACGCGCCGCGGGCAGCGTGCGCGTGCGGCCCACCGCACTCACATGCCCACCGGCGATGAAACGGAACCAGTAATCGCGCGCCGGCCTCAGCCCAGCCGGCTGCACATGCACGCTGTGCGCGAAGCCGGCCTCGGCCAGCGCCTCGCCGCGTGCGACGATGCGGCCGAAGCGCTCGTCCTCGGCCACTTCATAGCGCAGCGGCCAGTCGACCGGCGGCATGGCGCCATCAGACTGCGCGGGCTCGGGCGCCAGGCGCGTCCACAGCACCACCGAACCTTCGGTCGGGAAACCGGAAGCCACACCGAGCCGGAAGGGATAGTCAGGCAGCGGTTGAGCAGCGGCGACAGCCCGCGGCGGAAGTGGCAACAAACCCAGTGCGGCACCGGCTGCGAGGCCACGCAGGACGCGCCGGCGATTGTGAATCACGGCAGAGACATCTCCACAGGAGGCTGGCGCATCAGACTAGCCGCCGCCGGTGACGTTCCGGCGACAGGCCAGCCGCCCCGCGGCTTCATTCTTTCGCCTCGTCCGGCTCTGACAATTGCAGCAGCGCTGCAGGCAGCTGCTTGCCCGGCGAGGGCGTCACGCCAAGCTCCTTCATCTGTTCGGCAAGGCGGATGGCGTTGCCGCGGCCTTTGGCCAGCTGCCCCTCGGCCTGCTCGAAGGCCGCCTGCGACTGCTGGATGGCGCGGCCCACACTGACGAACGACTGCGCGAAGGTGCTGAGCTTGTCGTAGAGCCGGCGCCCCGCCTCGGCGATCTCGTCGGCCGATTCCTTGCGCTTCTGGAAGGTCCAGATGCCCTCGACCAGCTTCACCACCGCCATCAGCGTGCTCGGCGTCACCAGCACGATGCGGTTGCGATAGGCATCGGCGTACAGCGTCGGGTCCTTCATGAAGGCAGTCAGCAGCGCGGCCTCGACCGGTACGAACATCAGCACGAAGTCCACAGTCTTCAGCTCCGGCACGTCGCTGTAAGCCTTGGCTGAAAGATTCTTGATGTGGCTGCGCAGCGAGGCCAGGTGCTCGCGCAGCTTCAACTCGCGCTCGGCTTCATCTGCAAGTGCGCAGTACTCGGTCCAGGCCTTGTTCGAGACTTTCGAGTCGATCACCAGCTGGCGCGACTCGGGCAGGTTGATGATGGCATCGGGGATCAGCCGTTCGCCATTGATGCCCGTCACCGCCACCTGCAGGTCGTACTCATGGCCGCGGCGCAGGCCGGAATCCTCGAGGATCTTGCCGAGGATGGTCTCGCCCCAGTCACCCACCGATTTCGAGGTGACGGTAAGCGCATTGGCCAGCCGGTCGGCCTGGGTGGACATCGCCAGGTTCATCGCCGTGAGCTGCTCGATCTGCGCCTTCAGGCTGCCGCGCTCCTTCGCATCTTCGGCATAGATGTGATCCACCCGCTGGCGGAACTCGGCCAGCTGCTCCTTGAATGGCGCGACCACCGTGTTCACGTCCTTCTGATTGAGCTCCGAGAGCGCCTTGCCCCGCTCTTCCATCAGCTTCACCGCCGCTGCCAGCACCCGGGTCTCGAAATGCAGGGTCTGCTCGGCGATCCACTGTTTCTGCTCGGCGCCTTGCTGCTGCGCACGCTGCTGCTCGCTGGCCAGCGCCTGGCGCGACCGCTCCTGCTCGTCCTGCAGCGCCTGCCGGGCATGCTCCAGCGACGCAGTCAGCCGGCTGCGCTCCTCAAGCAGGTCCTCCAGCCGCGGCTGCAGCGGATTGCGGCGCAGGAGCAAGTAAAGCATCACCGCCAGCAGCAGCAGCGCGAGGCCTCCGGGGACAAGTACGGTGGGATCCATGTGCACATGCTGCGGCATGCTCGTGAACGGAGCAATGGTCGCGAGAGGGGATTAAAATAGCGGCATGAACAAGCGCCAAGTCTGCCTTCCTGCCCTGGTACTGACGCTGCTGGCGGGTATCGCCGCCGCTGCCGATCCTGTCCTGCCTGTGGCGGCGCTCGAGACCGAGCTGGTTGCAAGGTACGGCGAGGCGCAGCGCGAGCGGGCCCGCCAGGGACTGGCGCAGGCGGCGGCGCGATGGCGGAGCAGCGACGGCGATGCCGCCGCGTTTGCGGAGTTTGCGCGCACCCAGTTCGCCGGCACGCCGGCCGACCTTGACACGCTGTTCAGCCGCTACGAATACAACCTGGAGATGATCTTCGGCCACGGACTGGAGGTGACGCGCCAACTGTCGGTGCCGATGCATGTCGACAAAGGCGAGATCGCGCCGTATGACGAGGCCTTCGCCGCGTGGAGCCCCACCGCGCATGTGCTCGATGACCTGTTCGCCAACAAACTGGCCTTCGTTGCGCTGTTGAACTTCCCGCTCACCTCGCTGGAACAGCGCGCCCGCGAGGGCGCCGGCTGGTCGCGTCGCCAGTGGGCCGAGACGCGACTGGCCGAGACTTTCCGCCAGCGCGTTCCCGCCGCGGCCACGCAGGCGGTAACCGAGGCCGGCGCGGCGGCCGAGCGTTACATCGCCGGCTACAACCTGTGGATGCATCATGTCACCGATGCGCGCGGTCGGCGGCTGTTCCCGGCCGGCACGCGGCTGCTG
>DATKBK010000277.1:0-12924 GCA_035514045.1 Steroidobacteraceae bacterium
CACATTGGCCCACTTGCGCCATTCGTCATCGTCCACGGCAAAGGTCGTGGCCTGGCGCTGCACGTCGGTGAGGCCGACCAGGAACGCCTCCGCCGCCGCCTTCACGGGCGCAGTGGAGACCCCGGTGGATTCGATGCTGAAGAGTCCCGGCTGCAGCGTGCCGTCGGTGGTCACACCGCGGAAGGGTTCTGCCAGGGCGGCGCGTTCAGCACCGGCAAATTGCGCCACCGCAGGCGCAGCTGCGAGCGGCATCAGCAGTACAAGGGCAGTGGCAATCGTACGCATGAGCACCCCCGTTCACGATTGTACTGCAATCCCCGATCTGCACCAGCCAGGGCCGGCGGTATCATTGCTCACCCATGCACCCGATGACTCCAGACCGCGAGTGAGCGCCCAGCCGCCCTGCCCCCGGTGCCACTCGGAATACGCCTACCAGGACGGCGCCAGCCTGGTCTGCCCGGAATGCGCGCACGAGTGGCCAATGGCCGCTGCCGAGCCAGCCGCGCCGCAAGTGCGCGTCGTTCGCGATGCCGTGGGCAACGAACTGCAGGATGGCGACACCGTCACCGTGATCAAGGACCTGAAGGTCAAGGGCGCCTCCTCGGTGGTGAAGGTGGGCACCAGGGTGAAGAACATCCGCCTCGTCGATGGCGACCACGACATCGACTGTCGCATCGAGGGCATCGGTGCAATGGGTTTGAAATCGATGTTCGTGAAGAAGGCCTAGGCGCGCCGCCGGGGTTTGGTAATCTCGGATCCAACCCCAGGGATTCGGAGCCAAGCCTGATGTCCGGCAAACTCGTCCTGCTGCGCCACGGCCAGAGCGAATGGAACGTCGCCAACCTGTTCACCGGGTGGACCGATGTCGATCTCACCGACCAGGGCCGCGCGGAGGCCCACCAGGCAGGCATCGAGCTGAAGGCCACCGGCATCCGCTTCGACTACGCCTACACCTCCCTGCTCAAGCGCGCCATCCGCACGCTGTGGATCGCGCTCGACGCCATGGATCGCATGTGGCTGCCGGTGGAACTGAGCTGGCGACTCAACGAGCGCCACTATGGCGCATTGCAGGGCCTGGACAAGGCGCAGACCGTGGCCAAACACGGCGACGCCCAGGTGAAGATCTGGCGCCGCAGCTACGACATCCCGCCGCCGCCGCTCGAACTGGCCGACGAACGGCATCCGAAGCACGACCCGCGCTATGCCGATCTCGATCCGCGGCTGCTGCCCGCCACGGAATCCCTGAAAAACACGCTCGAGCGCGTGCTGCCGCTGTGGAACGAGGAGATCGCACCCAAACTGCGCGCCGGCCGCAATGTGCTGATCGCCGCCCATGGCAACAGCATCCGCGCGCTGGTGAAGATGCTCGACAACCTGCCGGAGAGCCAGATCGTCGAGCTGAACATTCCCACCGGAGTGCCGCTGCTGTATGAACTGGATGCGGCACTGAAGCCCACCGGCCACCGCTATCTCGGGGATCCCGAGGCCATCCGCGCAGCCGCAGAGGCCGTGCGGCGGCAGACCGAGAAGCCCTAGCCCCGCCGCCTGAACATTGCGGCGGGTGCGCCAGGCGCCCTACTTGGTCACTACCGCCCAGTTGTCGTAGCGGCCGCCGTGGCTTTCTGCCAGCTGGTTGAAGCGGGCAGTGAGCGCCTGCATGTCCGGGATGATCAGCCGCATGCGACGGCTGGCATGCACGCTGAACTGGCCGCTGATATCGGTGGCCTCGAGCACGTCGACCTCGAACCCGTCGGCGCGCAGCACACTGGCCAGCTGCGCGGATGCATCGCGGGTGGGGATGGTGAAGAAGAAGTCCACCGTGTGATCCACGAAGGTGTCGAGGCCTGCCTTGCGCAGGCCCTGGATGAAATGCGCGTCCCAGTCGATGTGCCGCGGCTTGAACGAAAACTTGCGCCACTGCGAGATGATCCGCAGCAGCGAAAAAGCCGCGATCACCACCAGCACGATCCAGACTGTCTTGCTGTCGATCTCCACTATTCCTCCACCTTGCCGGTGTCGCCAGGCGTCTCGTTGACCGACACCACCGTGGCGCGCGGAAAGAAATTGAACTCGCTGGCCGACGCCCACGTGTAAGCGCCCATGGCGCGACCCACGATCAGATCCCCGGCCTTGAGCTTCGGCAGCATGATGTTCTCGGCGATCACGTCGATGCTGTCACAGGTGGGACCGGCCAGCACCGAGGGCTTGAGCTCACCGCCGGACTTCAGGCTCTCAAGCGGATAGCGCGCATGATCGAACAGCTGGCCGCTGAACGAGCCATACAGCCCGTCGTCGAGGTAGTACCACCAGTGACCCTCGCGCTCGGCCCGTCCCATCACGCTGGCCACGCCGATGGCGGCTGGACCTGCGATGTAGCGTCCCGGCTCGGCAATCACCCGCAGGCCTTTTGGCACCCGTGCCAGCGCCTTGCGGATCGGCGCGCAGAAGCGGCCGATGTCTGGCACGCGCTGGGCGTAGTCGATGGGAAAGCCGCCGCCGATGTCCAGGGTATCGAACCGGCCGAGTCTGGCGCGGCGCGCCTGGCGGGTGAGCGCCAGGCAGGCCTCGATGGCCTCGACGTGCTTGAGCGGCTGCGGCGCCTGCGAGCCAACGTGGAACGAGAAGCCGCGCACTTCGATGCCGAGCTTCTTCGCCAGCCGCGCCAGCTCCAGCGCGTTTTCCGGATCGCAGCCGAACTTGCGCGACAAGTCGCTGACCGCACCGGGTGAGCGGAACGACACCCGCAGCAGCAGCGCAGCCTCGCCGCGAACGGCGCGGAACTTGCGCACCTCGTCGGGATTGTCGGCCACGAATACGCGCACGCCCGCGTGCAATGCATTGCGGATGTCCTTGTCGCGCTTGATGGGATGCGTGTGAATGCAGCGCCCCGGATCGAGGCCCAGCCGGGTGATCAGCTGCACCTCACCGGTAGTGGCCAGATCAAGCCAGCCACCCATGGCCGCGATGGTGCGCACCACGGCGGCGGCCGGCAGCGGCTTGAGCGCGTAGTGCAGGTCCACCCCGGGCAGCGCCTTGTGCAGGCGCCGGTACTGCGCGCGCACCCGCTCGCAGTCGATGATCAGCAGTGGCGAGCCGAAGGTGGCGACCAGCCGGCGCACCTGATCGGGCTGGAACGGATCGATCAGGCCCTTCTTCAAGGCAGCACACCGGTACCCAGTGCGGCATAGGGACCACTGTCGGTGGGCGCACCCACGGCGGCCCGGGCCAGCCGGTCGCGTACCGCATCCCAGCGCTCATCGCCCGGCACCTCCTGCACCAGGATGCGCGCGCAGCCGGCCTTGTCCAGCGCGCGCAGGTTGGCATACAGGTCGTGGCCGAAGGCCTCCGCCCGCCTGCCGGCGTTGATCCAGGTGACGGTCTCGTAGGTCTTCAGTGGCAGGCGCTGGGCGAGCACGGCGATGCGCTGGCCACCCTCGGACAGCGATTCGGCCAGCGCGTCGATTTCACCACCCGGCACGATGGTCAGCGCAGTTGCTGGCGAATAGTGCGCGGCGGTGCTGCCCGATACGCGCGGCGATGACTTGTCGGGCCCGATGCTCACCTCGCCTGCCACCGCGCGCAGCTGCGTAAGCGTCACCGCGCCGGGGCGCAGCAGGCGGACCTGGCCGTCCAGGCAGCTGACGATGGTGGATTCGATCCCCAGCTGGCACTCGCCGCCGTCGAGGATCACCTTCACTGCATCACCGAACTCATCCTCCACGTGCTCGGCGCGGGTGGCCGACAGCCGGCCATAGCGGTTGGCCGAGGGCGCGGCAATGCCGCCGCCGAAGGCATCAAGCAGCTGGCGTGCCATCGGGTGCGAGGGAATGCGGATCGCGACACTGTCCTGGCCGCCCGTCACCACATCGTGCACGGATTCACCGCGGGGCAGCACCAGCGTCAGCGGACCGGGCCAGAAGGCCTCGGCCAGCTTCTCGGCCTCGGGCGCGATATCGCGCACCCAGCGGCGCAGGTACTTCTGCTGGTCGATGTGCACGATCACGGGATGGGAGGCAGGCCGGTCCTTCAGCTCGAAAACCTTGCGCACTGCTGCCGGATTGGAGGCATTGGCACCCAGCCCGTAGACCGTTTCGGTCGGGAATGCCACCAGTTCGCCGTCACGCAGGGCGTCGACGGCGGCTTCCAGTTCAGCCTGGGAGGCCCGGATCGCTTTAGCCATCCGGCATTTTAACAGCCGCGCCACCGTGCCCGCGTGAATCGCCGGCCGGCGATGCCACGCGGATCACATAACTCGCGCCGCGCCCGTCAATCCAGGGCGCGGCGGTCCCAGCCCAGGGCGCTCCGGACGATCTCCGAGGTCGGCCAGTAGTGCCGGTCGAGCTTCATCGTGATCACCTCCGGCACGTTGTTCCACGACAGCGTGCGCAGACGAAGCGAGGAGCGATCCGCCCGCCCGGCCACCACCGCCAGGAAGGCATCGAGGTCGGGCGTGGGCTGCCCATCCACTTCGACGATGCGCCGCCCGGGGAACAGTCGATAGCGCGTGGCCGGCGAGCCGTAGGCAAAATAAGCGACATAGACGCCCTGCGGCACCACGCCACGCTGCGCGCTCATGGCCCGATGCGGGGCATGCAGGATGGCGCCGGCCCATTCCACCACGCGCTCCACGTCGGCGCCGCCCAGCGTGGTGGTAGGTACCTGCAAGGTGGTCTCGCCCTGGCCGCGCCACACCGTCACCGCGACCTCGTCCAGGTCGGCCACGGCGCGCTCAACATCGCGGAACACGGTCACCGGCTTGCCTTCGATGGCCAGCAGCAGATCACCCTGGCGCAGCACGCGACCCGACGCCGCGCCGCCCGTGATGCGCGCCACCGACAGCACCTGCCGTCCTTCCGGATTCTGTTTCTCCAGCGCCGCGGCCCAGGTGGCGGAAATGCCCAGCCGCCGCGCCTCGGTCAGCGTCAGCGTGGCGAACTCCACGTCCAGCGTATGCAATGGTCGACCCTCGCGCACGCGCGCGACCATGTCGGCAACCAACTCGATGGGCACCCCACGGTTGATCTGCGCCGAGCCGCGCGCGGAATCCACCGGGAAGCTGGACCACAGTGCGCGCACGGCGCCCCTGTCATCCGCCAGCACGCCGTCGAAGTCGTCCGGCGGGTTCAGCAGCTGGGCCACTTCGATGTTGGCCTCGCGGAACTGCATCGAGCGCGTCAGTGGCAGGTTCAGCGGATCCAGCGAGATCACCTCGGTGGTGCGTGACTTGAACTCGCCGTCGCGGTTCATGCCGATGGCCGTGACTTTCTGGCCGGCAAGCAGCGGCGCCGGATTGAACCTGGCGCTTTTCACCGGTGTGTCGCCCACCAGCGTCGGGTCATAGGAGATCAGGGCCAGGTTGTGCAGTGGGTGCACGTACTCGACCCGTCCGGGGATCTCGAACGCGCCGGCAATGGTCAGGCGCACGTCGCCCAGTGACACCGGCACGGTGTTGCGGTCGGTCACCACGTAGCCGCGCTCCGCATCCACGATCAGGCCGGTGCCGTAGTAATTGCGCTCCGACACCCCGGCGACGGCAAAGGGCATGTCGAAGGTGAGCTGCACCAGCGATGGCACCAGTTGCGCCACCAGCTTGTCGCGCACCACGGGCAGGTTGGCGCTGCCGCCGACGATGGCCTTGGGCGGCGGGCCGGGCGGCAGGTCGGTGCAGGGCCACAGCCCGCTGGCATCGTCGCGGCGGCAGGCGCGCGTCGCGAACCAGCGGCGGTCCATGCGCATCGAGCGCACCTGGGGATTGTTCGGCTCGTCCATCGCCACATAGCGCAGGGTGGCGCGGTCGCCATCGCCCAGCAGCGCCAGTTGCGCCGCAAATGCACCGATGTCGGGCACCGGCTGGCTGTTGACCTCCATGATCAACGCCGCGCGCGGGATGCCGGCCGCGGCCAGGGTGTAGCCGGGGTTGGCTACATACACGCCCTGCACCGGCAGGTTGAAGTGGCGCGCCTGCTGGTATGAAAGGTCATGCACCACGGTGTCGCCGAACTCCAGGTAGCTGGCCGGCGTGATGGCATCGAGGTCCCCGACCACCAGCTGCACGTTGCGCTCCTCACCACCGCGCTGCAGGCGCACCCGGATCGGCTTGCCGACGGCATCATCGAGCAGCTCCTCCAGCGGCTCGAAGGTGGTGACGGGCTTGCCTTCCATGGCAACCAGGATGTCGCCGGGCTGCAGTTGGCCGAAGGCCGGCGAACCGGGCTGCACCTGCGTCACCACCAGCATGCCGGTATTGGCGGGGAAATCCTTGCGCATCGCGGTCTCGGTGGTGGCCGCCAGGCCCAGCCGGCGCAGCTCGTCATAGGGCACGTAGCTGAACACCGTCTGCAGCGTGCCGCGCGTGACGGGCTTGCCGGCCTTGATCAGGTCCACCGCGCGCTTCACACGGCCCAGCGGCAGATAGAAACTGGAAGCAGCGCCGCTGGCGCCGCCGGCGTTCAGCGCCACCACCCTGCCGCGGATATCCACCACCGGGGAACCGGACGACCCGCCTGACGTGCCAGAAGCGGCCTGGATGTAGAAGGTGTTGAAGTCGTTGTAGCGACCGGCGCCATAGTTGGGCGCTTCGCGATCCAGCTTTGCCAGCGTGCCGGCGAGGATGGACAGCTGTTCGCCGGCATTGTTGCCGATGACGCGGATCTCGCGGCCCACCTGGGCGCCATCCGGGTGCAATTCCAGCGACGGCGGCTCGATGAAACGCAGTTTGGCGGGATCGTAGCGATACAGTCCGAAGTCATGCACCGGGTCGCGGTACACCGGATACAGCTGCACCTCCTCGCGGTTCAGGAACGTGGCCTCGGCGGTCACCGGGCCGGGCGTGACCACATGACGGTTGGTGAGGATCAGGCCGCGCTCGGCATCGATCACGAAGCCGGTGGCCTGCGAGGAGGCGTTCCACTCGGTGTCGAAGGCGCGGGTGGAGTCCATCTCGATGGCCACCACGCTCTGGGCAATGCGCTCCAGCGTGGCGGCCCAGGTGGGATCCTCGATGCGCGGCGCCTGCAGGGGCATCACTTCAGGTTCGGCCACGGGCAGTACTGCCGGGGCGCCCGGCGGCGGCGGCGGCGGTACGGATTGCGCCCCGGCGAGGGTGGTCGTCGCCAGCAGCGCGGCGGCCAGCATTCGGCGCCTGAAATCCATCATGTTCGACCCCCTAGAGTTTTGATCGCCCGTCAGAACAACAGTACCAGCAGCCAGGTCAGTCCAAGCAGCCCAAAGGAGGCCAGTACGGCGGCCGAGCCCAGATCCTTGGCCAGCCCCGACAGTTCGTGGCGCTCGTATCCCACTCGGTCCACCACCGCCTCGATGGCGCTATTGAGCAACTCGACGATCAGGATGAGCAGCATCGGCCCCACCAGCACGGCCTTCTCGACCCCGGTGTCGCCCAGCCACAGCCCCAGCGGGATCACCACCACCGCCACGGCCAGTTCCTGGCGGAACGCGGCCTCGCCCCTGAAGGCACCGCAGTAGCCCCGGTAGCTGGCGCCAAAGGCCCGCCAGAAGCGATCGGCGCCCGAGAATTTCGGTCTTTGCATGAGGGTCCAAGTCTAGCAAGTACAATGCGCGTCATGCTTCAGCCGCGCCGCCAGAGCCTCATGGTAGCGATAGGGCCGGTTGCCATCGGCGGCCCGGCGCCCATCGCCGTGCAGTCGATGACCAATACCGATACGGCGGATATCGAAGCCACGGTGGCCCAGGTGCGGGCGCTGGCCCGCGCCGGCTCCGAGCTGGTGCGAATCACGGTGAATAGCGCCGAGGCTGCGGCCGCGGTGGCGCCGATTCGCGATAGATTGCACGCGGCGGACTGTACGGTGCCACTCATCGGCGACTTCCATTTCAACGGCCACAAGCTGCTGCGCGAATATCCCGAGTGCGCCGCCGCACTCGACAAGTACCGCATCAACCCCGGCAATGTCGGCCGGGGTTCGAAGCGCGACAGCCAGTTTGCGCAGATGATCGAGATCGCCTGCCGCGAGCGCAAGCCGGTGCGCATCGGCGTGAACTGGGGCAGCCTCGATGCGGACCTGCTGGCACGGCTGATGGACGAGAACAATGCGCTGCCCGAACCGGCCAGCGCGCAGGCAGTCATGCACGAGGCCATCGTGCGCTCGGCGGTGGACAGCGCATCGCTGGCGGTGAGCCTCGGGCTGCCACGCGAGAAGATCATCCTGTCGGCCAAGGTCAGCGGCGTACAGGACCTCATCGCCGTGTACCGCGACCTGGCTGCGCGCTGCGACTATCCGCTGCACCTGGGCCTCACCGAGGCCGGCATGGGCAGCAAGGGCATCGTCGCCTCCACCGCCGGCATCGGCGTGCTGCTGGCCGAAGGCATCGGTGACACCATCCGCGTGTCGCTCACCCCCGAACCGGGCGGCGACCGCACCCAGGAAGTGATCGTCGCGCAGGAGATCCTGCAGACCATGGGCCTGCGCTCGTTCCTGCCGATGGTGGTGGCCTGCCCCGGCTGCGGCCGCACCACCAGCACCTATTTCCAGCAGCTGGCGAAAGACATCCAGTCGCATGTTCGCCACCGCATGCCCCAGTGGCGCAGCGAGCGCGTAGGTGTGGAAGAGATGACCGTGGCAGTGATGGGCTGCGTGGTGAATGGTCCGGGCGAGAGTCGCCATGCGAACATCGGCATCAGCCTGCCCGGTACCGGCGAGCGGCCGGTGGCACCGGTATATGAAGATGGCGAGAAGACCGTGACCCTCAAGGGCGCGCACATCGCCGCGGAGTTCCAGCAACTCCTGGAACGCTACGTGGATCGCACCTATCCGCGGCGCGCGCCGCAAGGAGCCGTGACCTCATGACCGACCTGGCCACCCGCCGCTGCGTGCCCTGCGAAGGGAGCATTGCGCCGCTGTCGCGCGCCGCTGCCGAAGAAGTGCTGCAGCGACTGGACGAGAACTGGCAGCTGGCCGTCGACGCGGCCTCGATCGGGCGCGAGTTCCGCTTCCGCGATTTCCTGCGCACCATGAGCTTCGTGAATGCGCTGGCGCATGTTGCGAACATCGAGGACCACCATCCGGACCTGGAGGTGGGCTACAACTACTGCCGCGTGCGCTTCACCACGCATGCGATCAAGGGGTTGTCGGAGAACGACTTCATCTGCGCGGCCAAGATCGACCAGCTGCCGCTTGCCTGACCAGCAGGCGACGCGCCAATCCCGAGCGCGCCACCCACGCCATTCCCTCGCGCGCGGCCCATGAGCCCAGCGGGCCTGCACCGGTGAACAGCCGGTCCAGCCCGTCCACCACGCCGCCCACCAGCGCATTGCCGGCGCGCCGCTCGCGTTCATAGCGGCGCAGCGCCGCCAGTGCGCCCACGCTTTCGCGCGGCGGACGCTGCGCCAGTTGCGCGGCCAGCACGGCGGCATCTTCCAGTCCCTGGTTCACGCCCTGGCCCGCCAGTGGATGGATGACATGCGCGGCATCGCCGACCAGCGCCACGCGCGGCGCCACATAGCGATCTGCAGCCAGACGACGCAGCGGGAAAGCGGCGCGTTCGCCGACCAGCTCCATCTTGCCCAGCACACCTGCAGCAGCCGCGGTCAGTGCGGCGCCGAATTCCTCCGGCGACAGCGCCAGCAGTTCGCCGGCCCGACCTTCGGCGGCCGACCACACGATGGAGCACTGCCGGCCCGGCAATGGCAGCAGCGCCAGCGGCCCGGTGGAGAGGAAACGCTGGAATGCCGTGCCATGATGCGCGCGCGTCGGCCGCACCGTGGCGACGATGGCGCGCTGGCCATAGTCGCGCGTGGCGGCCGGCAGCTGCAGCAGACCGCGCACTGCCGAGGCCGCGCCATCCGCGCCCACTACCAGCTCCGCCCGCAACGACCCGTGGTCCAGCTGCAGATGCGCGCCAGTGGCGTCGAGGGCCAGCGCCCGCAGTCGTTCGCTGCGCAGGGCGATGCCACGTTGACCGCACTCGGCGAGCAGCGCGGACTGCAGTGCGGCGTTCTCGACCATCGCCCCCAGCTCCGCCGCACCGCTCTCGGCGGCATCGAAGCGCAGCACATCCGGACTGTCGGGCGGCACCGACTGATGCCAGACCGCCATCCGCTCGATGGTGGCGATGCGCTGTGGATCCAGCCGCCGCCACACGGCCAGCCGCGTCAGGCGTTCGCGGTTGAGTGGGGCGATGGCCGAGACCCGCAGGCCGATCGGCGCACCCTGCGCCGGTGGCGCCACCGGGGCCGGTTCCAGGATTGCGATGCGCCCCGGTGCAATGCGCGCCTGTTCTGCCAACAGCAGCGCGAGGGCAGCCCCGACCATGCCTCCGCCCACTATGGCTACATCCACCTCCTGACTCATCCGGCCTCCCGTGCCAGCGGCAGCCCTCGCGCCAGGCGCGCACTGCGCACGCCGAACCCCAGGCTCACACGTGCCAGCGCCCGTTTGGCCGGCGGCAGCAGGTCGAACAGCAACAGGCCTGCGTCGCGCGCAGCAGCTGCGGCCGGATGGGTACTGCCGAACACGCGTACCAGCGTGTCGGTGAAGGTGATCACGCCGCTGCGATCCTGCGCCCGCCGCGCGGCATAGTCGGCCAGCAGAAGGGCGGCACCCGGATCGCCTTGCACATCCTCAGCCAGCACCTCGGCCAGCTCGGCCACGTCGCGCAGCGCGAGGTTGAAGCCCTGGCCCGCCACCGGATGCAATGATTGCGCGGCATTGCCCAGCAGCACGATGCGCGGCGCGACCGTGCCCTGACTCCGGGTCAATGCCAACGGATAGCGGCCGCGCGCGCCCAGCTGCACCGCTCGTCCGGCTCGCCAGCCGAAGGCCTGCTGCCATTCGGCGAGGAATTGCGCCGCTGGCAATTGCAGCAGTCGCTGCGCGTCATCGGGCCGTGCGGCCCATACCAATGTGCGCCAGCCCGCATTGTCCCGGCCAGAACTGGCGCTCCCTGCATCGCCGCCCGCGGCTGTGCGCAGTGGCAGCAGAGCCATCGGACCAGCAGCGGTGAACCGCTCATAGGCGATGCCATCGTTGGGCTGGTCGGTGCGCAGCGCGGCCACCACCGCCACCTGCGCATAGTCGGCAACGCTGGCGCCGAGGCCCGCGACGCCGCGCACCATCGACTGCGCGCCATCGGCGGCGACTACCAGCCGGGCATGCAGGGTGCGGATCGTCCCCTGCTGTTCGACCTCAAGCTGCGCCGCATCCGCACCCACGCGCAGCGCTGTCAACCGTGCGGGCATGAAGGCGGCAATGCGCGGTGCCGCCGCGAGCATTCCCCACAATTCACGCCCCAGCACGCGGTTGGGCACCACATAGCCCAGCGCCTCCTGCGACAGCTCGCGCGCATCGAGCCGTGCGAACCCGTAGCGGCCTGCATCGGAGACATGGATCGCAGTGATCGGCGCAGCCTCGGCCGCCAGCCTTGGCCACAGGTCCAGCGCTTCGAATACGCGCCGGCTGGCATTGCCCAGCGCCGTGGTGCGCTCATCGAAGCTGGGTTGGGCGAGGCTGTCAGGCGCGAAGGCCTCGATCAGTGCCACCGACAGCGGCAGCTCGCGCAGCGCCGCGGCCAGGCTCGCGCCCGCCAGCCCGCCGCCGACAATGGCGATATCGAATTGCAGGCTGTCGGGGCTGCCGGTTGCTGCAGTGCCCATGGCTGCCTCCCTACTGGCGCGTCGCTGGTCGTGCCGCAACCGCGGCTTCGACCTCGTGCACCGCGCTCGGCACGTCGCCGGTCAGCACCTCGCATCCGGCAGCGGTGACCACTACGTCATCCTCGATGCGGATGCCGCAGTTCCAGTAACGCTTCGGCACACCGCGGGTGCCGGCCGGGATGTAGATGCCCGGCTCCACCGTCATGACCATGCCCGGTTCGAGCACCCGCCATTCATCCCCGACCTTGTAGTCACCCACGTCGTGCACGTCCATGCCCAGCCAGTGGCCGGTGCGGTGCATGAAGTACTTGCGATAGGCCCCCTCCTTGATCAGCTTCGGCAGCCGGCCCTGGAGCAGTCCCACCGACACCAGTCCATGGGTGATGGTGTGCACCGCAGCGTCGTGCGCCTGGTTCCAGTGATTGCCGGGCCGGGTGGCGGCGAAGGCGGCCTGTTGCGCCGCCAGCACGATCTGGTAGATCTCGCGCTGGGCCGGCGTGAATGAGCCACTCACCGGCCAGGTGCGGGTAATGTCCGAGGCGTAGTACTGGTATTCGCAGCCCGCATCCACCAGCAGCAGGTCGCCCTCCGCCAGCCGCGCGTCGTTCTCGCGGTAGTGGAGGATGCACGAGTTGGCCCCGCCGCCGACGATGGGCTGGTAGGACGCGGTGGCGTTGTGCCGTCCGTACTCGTGCATGATCTCGGCCGCGATCTCGTACTCGTAGCGTCCCGGCGCGGTGCAGCGCATCGCGCACAGCTGCGCCGCAGCGGCGATGCGGCCGGACTCGCGCATCAGGCCCAGCTCGGTGCGACTCTTGTACAGCCGCATGTCGTGCAGCACGTGGTCGAGCGCGATCATCTCCTGGGGCGGGTGCCTGCCGTGGCGAGCCAGGCCGCGCAGGGTCTGCAGCCAGCCCAGCACCTTCTGGTCGAACTCCGGGTGCGTGCCCATGGCGTAGTACACCCGCTCGCGGTTCTCCATCAGTCCGGGGAGGATCTCGTCCAGGTCCGAGATGGGAAAGGCATCGTCAGCGGCAAAGCGCTCCACTGCGCCGGCGGGGCCGGCACGCCTGCCCTCCCAGGTTTCCTTGAGCGGGTCACGGTCGCGCACGAACAGGATGTACTCGGCCGCGTCACGGCCCGGCACCAGCACCACCACGGCCTCCGGCTCGCTGAAGCCGGTCAGGTAGTAGAAGTCGCTGTCCTGCCGGTAGGGATACTCGACATCATTGTTGCGCAGACGCACCGGGGCCGCGGGCAGGATCGCGATCGACCCCTTGCCCATGATGCGCGCCAGC
>DATKBK010000278.1:0-2387 GCA_035514045.1 Steroidobacteraceae bacterium
GGCGGCATGCAGGGTCCGCGTCAGTGCTGCATCGAGGCTCGACTGGATGACTGGATGCGCGTCGGGGACTTGCTGCTCGGGGTGGGCGCCTATCTGGGCGAGCGCCTGGTGTCCGCGGATTCAGTGCGCCAGCTGCTGGCCGACCGCAAGGCGGCGCCGTGGCAGGGCGATGAGCCATTGCTGGCGCGTGATGGCCTCTGGTTCGACCTGCAGCCGGGCGTGCGGCTGTGGCTTGCGCCGCGCCGCGCCCTTGCCATGCTGGTATGGGCAGACGCGGCCGAGGCGCGCGATCCACGGATTCCCAATATCATCCTGCGTGGCCTGAACGATCAGGCACCGGCCATCGGTGGCGATGTCAGCGACCTCGTGCCGGGACACTGAACAAGGCGGGCAAGCACATGATCTATTCCTATGGCGAGCGCAGCCTGGAAGCTGAAGGCGTGTACTTCATCGCGCCCAGCGCCGACGTGATTGGTTCGGTGCGGCTCGGCGACGAAGCCAGTGTGTGGTTCGGTGCGGTGCTGCGCGGTGACAACGACTGGATCCACATCGGCGCGGGCAGCAATGTGCAGGATGGCAGCATCGTGCACGTCGATCCCGGGGTGCCGGTGATCGTGGGCAACGAGGTCACCATCGGCCACGGGGTAGTGCTGCATGGCTGCGTGATCGGCGACGGCACGCTGGTTGGCAATCGCGCCACCGTGCTCGATGGTGTGCGCATCGGTGCCGGCAGTCTGATCGGCGCCGGCGCGTTGATCACGCCGAATACCCAGATCCCGCCGGGCTCCGTGGTATTTGGCGCCCCGGGCAAGGTGGTCCGGCAGGTCCGGGCCCAGGACCTGGAATGGATGCGCAAGGGCAATACGGACTATCGCGTGAAGGCGCGCGACTATGCCGCCAGGCTCAAGCCAGCCTGAGCTCCGCCTCGAACAAGATCACCGCGCGCCCCGCGATGCTGACGGCGATGGCGCGTCCATCCGGCCCAAGTTCCACTTCCACATCGACCCGACCGGGACGGCCGACGTGGCGTCCCTGGGCGCCGGCAAACCGGATGCGCTGCTGCTGGCCGTGCAGCAACCCATGCTCTTTGAGGTAGGCGCCGAGCATGGCGTGCGCATTGCCGCTCACCGGATCCTCGTCAATGCCCAGCGCGGGGCAGAACATGCGCGACTCGGTGAATGTTGCGGCATCAGGCGAGCGGGTGAACAGGAAGTAGCCCTGCGCGCCAATGCGGGGTGACAGCGCTGCCAGTGCCTGCAGCTGCGGCTTTGCTGCGTCCAGCGCCGCGCGATCGCGCAGACCCAGCAACAGTCGCGTGCTGGCGCTGCCCGCGAGCTGCGCGGGGCAGGCCGGATCGAGCTGGTCGCGGGCGAGGCCGAGCAACCCAAGTACTTCATCCAGTTCGTGGTCGGCAGGCTTCTGGCCCAGCGGCGGGGCGGTCTGCCGGATCGACAGGCCGCCGTCCCCGGCGCGCACCTCGACCACGCCAGTCTTGCCGCCCTGGCGGCGCAGCGGCCTTGGCTCGTGCCGGTTCAGTACCGTGTGCGCGGCCAGCGTGGCATGGCCAACGAATGGCGCCTCCTTGCGCGGCGTGAAGAAACGCAGGTGGATATCTTCGGCCGCCGATGCCGCCGGCAGCACGAAGGCGGTGTCGCCATTGTTCAGTTCGCGCGCTATGGCCTGCATCTCGGCGTCTGACAGCTGTTCAGCGCCCAGCACCACTCCGGCCGGATTGCCGGTGAAGGGGCGGTCGGTAAACGCATCGACCTGGAATATCCGCACCGCGCGCATCGTCACCAGCCTTGCTTGCATTCGCGAGCGCAGAAGCTAACATGGCCCTCGCCTTGGGGTGGTCCACGATCTTGGACCTGAGACGACCGGATGCGCCGGCAGACCCGTTGAACCTGATCCGGTTAGTACCGGCGTAGGGAGCAGGTGTGGTCTTTCGGTCGGCATGCAGCTGGCCGCTCGATCCTTCGCTTTCCAGCTTGTCTATCGGATCTTCATTGTCTGCAAGTGAGGATCTGTCCATGCGCCTGCCACGATTTGTTGCTTATGCGCCGGCATTGCTGCTGGCCGCCCCATTGTTTACCGCTGCGCTGGCCGGCGAAGCCGCGCCGGAAACCGTGCTCGAGGAAATCCTCGTCACCGGCACGCTGCGTGCGCAGAGTCTCGACCAGGTTGCGGCGAGCGTCACCGTGCTCGACGAGCGCACGCTGCGTGATGCCGGCCAGCAGCATTTCCAGGACGTGTTGGCGCTGGTGCCGAATCTGAACTGGGCGGGCGGCACCTCGCGGCCGCGTTTTTTTCAGATTCGCGGCATTGGTGAACGCGAACAATATGAAGGTGCGCCCAATCCGTCAGTGGGTTTTCTGATCGATGACATC
>DATKBK010000279.1:0-5644 GCA_035514045.1 Steroidobacteraceae bacterium
GGATGGCCTCGGGCACCAGCCGGTCGTGCAGCAGCACATCGGCCTGCTGCAACAGCTGCTGCGCGCGCAGCGTCAGCAGGTCCGGATCACCCGGCCCCACGCCGATCAGATACACCTCGCCGATCATGGCCGCGCTGCCCTCACGAGCGGCATCGAGCGTTCGCTGCATGGCCTCATCGGCGCCACGACTGTCGCCGCCCAGCAGACTGGCGGCCACCGGTCCGTTGAAGAAGCCTTCCCAGAATCGCAGCCGCGACGGCAGTTCCGGCAGTGCGCGGCGCACGGCTTCGCGCCAGCGGCTGGCATACAGGGCCAGCTGCCCCAGGCGCTCGGGCAGCAGCGCCTCGATCTGCGTGCGTACACGCCGCGCCAGCGTCGGCGAGCTGCCGGCGGTGCCGACGGCAACGATCAGCGGCGAGCGGTCGACGATGGCCGGGAAGATGAAACCGCAGCTCGGCCCGTCATCGACCACATTGACCAGGATGCCGCGTTGGCGCGCGGCTTCGGCCACAGCCTGGTTGACCGGCTCCTCGTCGGTGGCGGCGATGACCAGCAATGCGCCTTCCAGCTGCGGCGGGGAGAACGGCACCGGCCGATGCTCGATGCGGCCCAGGTCGCGGAAGGCTGTGAGGTCGGCGCACAACTCAGGCGCAATGACGCGCACGCGCGCATGCGCCTTGAGCAGCTGTTCGATCTTGCGCAGGGCGACGACGCCACCGCCGACCACCACGATCAGGCGGTCGCGCACATCGACGAATATCGGCAGATAGTCCATACCCGCCGCGAGCCTATCAGGCGGCAGGCTGGGTGCGGATGCGCGGCTGCAACCCGCACTCCTTGGCGTCGGTGTTCTCCCACCACCAGCGGCCGGCGCGGCTGTCTTCGCCGGGCTCCACCGCGCGGGTGCAGGGCGCGCAGCCGATGCTGGGGAAGCCCTTGTCGTGCAGCGGGTTGTACGGCAGTCGCCGTGAGCGGATGTAGTGCCACACCTCTTCGTGCGTCCAGTCGAGGATGGGGCTGATGCGGGCGATGCCACCGTTGGCGTCATCGATTTCCATTGGCTGGGCCAGCGCGCGGATACTGGACTGCTCGCGCCGCACGCCAGTTACCCAGGCACCAGCCCCGGCAATGGCGCGGCGGAACGGCTCGACCTTGCGGATGTGGCAGCAGCCGCGCCGCTCTTCGACGCTGTTGTAGAAGCCATTGATGCCATGGCCAGCCACCCAGGCTTCGATGGACTGCGGATCCGGGTAGTACACCTTCATCCGCTTGCCGTAGCGGCGCTCCAGCCGCTCGATCAGGCTCAGGGTCTCTTCGTGCAGGCGGCCGGTATCCAGCGTGAAGATGCCGATCTGGGGTACCTGCGTCCAGATCAGATCCGTGAGGACGATGGACTCGACGCCCAGGCTGCTGGAATAGACTACCTGCCCGTAGTCGCGCACCGCGGCCTTCAGCTGGGCCACGGTGGCCTCGCTCCTGGCCTGGACAGCAGCTTCCAATGGGGTATCTGTGGACATGAAACCAATTCTCCCCACCGACCTCATAACATTGGACTATCACGGCACCGCCTCACGCATAAGGCCCGTTATTTGTGGCAGGATTCTGCCCGTAACGCAGCACCATGCTGCAATGCAACATCCACAGGACGACGCATGACCCGAATCAGCCTCCGCCGGCTGCGCCAGGATCCGCACATCCGCGCCCTGACTCGCGGCGCAAGGCCGCATCCCGAGCAGTTCATCCAGCCGCTGTTCGTGGTGGAAGGCATCGGCAAGCGCGAGAGCATCCCCGGCCTGACCCATGTGTACCGCGATACACCTGCCTCGCTGTTGCAGCAGATCGAGGCGGACCTGGCTGCGGGAGTGAGCAAGTTCCTGCTGTTCGGTGTGCCCGCCACGCAGCAATCCCGGGACATCGACTGGTCGTTCACCGCGGCACAGATTGCCGCGGTGAAGCAGCGCTTCGGGGCGCGGGTGTGGCTGGCGGTGGATGTGTGCCTGTGCTCGTCAACACCGCACGGACATTGCGGCGTACTCAATGATTCGGCTGATCACCTGGACAATGCCGCCAGCGTGAACGAGCTCGTCGCCGCCGCCCTCGCCTATGCACAGGCCGGTGCCGACTGCGTGGCGCCCAGCGACATGATGGACGGACGCATCGGCGCCATCCGTGAGGCGCTCGACGCCAACGGACTCGAACGCACCGTATTGATGAGCTATGCGGCGAAATTTCACTCCAGCTTCTACGGGCCGTTCCGCGTGGCAGCCGGCTCGGCGCCGAAGGGCGACGACTCGAAGCTCACCGACCGCGCCAGCTACCAGATTGACCCGGCGCGTGCCGGCGATGCGCTGCTGTCGGTTGAGCGCGACGTGGCCGAAGGCGCGGACATCCTGATGGTGAAGCCCGGCATGCCCTATCTCGACATCCTCGCCAGCTTCTCGCAGCAGTTCCCGCAGCCCTGGGCCGTGTATGAAGTGAGCGGCGAGTACGCCGGCATCGAATTGATGGCCGAGGCAGGGCTTGCCGACCGGGTGCGGGCGCACCGCGAAGCCTGGACGGGATTCGTGCGCGCCGGTGCCTCGATGATCATCAGTTATGGCGCGCGGCATGCGCGCGAGTGGCTGGCCTGATGGGACTTTCCGAATCGCTGATCGAGCGCGCGCGGCGCGTCTCG
This sequence comes from Steroidobacteraceae bacterium, assembly GCA_035514045.1. Taxonomy (GTDB): domain Bacteria; phylum Pseudomonadota; class Gammaproteobacteria; order Steroidobacterales; family Steroidobacteraceae; genus ZC4RG30. Next base: position 2,675 of record DATKBK010000279.1, read on the forward strand.
CCTGGTGGCGTGCATTCCCCGGTGCGGGCCTTCAAGGGCGTGGGCGGTACGCCGCGCTTCATGACCGGCGGCGCAGGTGCGCTGATCCACGATGTGGACGGGCGGGAGCTGATAGATTTCTGCATGGCCTTCGGGCCGCTGATCCTGGGACATGGCAATGCGGCCGTGCGTCAGGCAGCGGTGGATGCCATCGGGCGCGGCTGGAGCCTGGGGACTGCCGAGCCCTACTCGCTGGCATTGGCCGAGTTCATCACGCAGCGCATTCCCTGGGTGCAGAGCCTCCGGTTCGTGAATTCTGGCACCGAGGCGGTGATGTCGGCGCTGCGCGTGGCGCGCGGTGCAACCGGTCGCGATCGCATTCTCAAGTTTGATGGCTGCTATCACGGCCATACCGATGCAATGTTGATTCGATCCGGTTCCGGCCTGGCCGAAGCCACCGAGCCCGATAGCGCCGGCCTCGACAAGGCCACGCTCGGCGGCACGCTGGTGGCGCCGCTCAACGACGAGGCCGCGCTCGATGCGGTGTTTGCCCGCCACGGCAGCGAGATTGCCTGCGCCATCATCGAGCCGCTGCCCGCCAACTACGGCCTGCTGCCGCAACGGCTGGAATTTCTGCAGCTTCTGGCCGCGCTGTGCCGCAAGCACGGCGCGCTGCTGATCCTCGATGAGGTGATCAGTGGCTTTCGCGTCGGCTTCACCGGCTGCGCCGGACTGTTCGGCATCGAGCCGGACCTGGTGACCTATGGCAAGGTGATTGGCGGTGGTTTTCCGGTAGGTGCCTACGGCGGCAAGCGCGAGTACCTGGAGTTGGTGGCGCCGGTGGGGCCGGTGTACCAGGCGGGCACGCTGTCGGCCAATCCGGTGGCGATGTGCGCGGGGCTGACCACGCTCGAACAACTCGCCGACGGACGCATCTACGCGCAACTGGAGGCGCTGGGCGCGCAGCTGGAGCAGCAGCTCGGCGCGATTCCCGGAGTCACGGTGCAGCGACTGGGTTCGGTGTTCTGGCCTTATCTGGCCGCTGGTGCGGCGCCGCTGCGAAGTCTCGCGGATATGAAGGCCAGGCCTGCGGCGCAATTCGGGCCCGTGTTCCACCGGCTGCTCGATGCGGGGATCTATCTGGCGCCGAGCGCGTTCGAGGTGGGATTTCTCTCCGCCGCACATACCGGGGTGCATGTGGATTGTCTGGCGAAGGAGCTGCGGGCGGCGCTGGGCGGATAGATTACGTGGCAGACGACGGCGTATTGACGTCCCCGGCGTACCGCCGTATATTCACCCATATGGGTGAATATAAAGCCGCGCGCATGGACCGGGTATTCAGTGCGCTGGGCGACCCCACGCGCCGCGCCATCCTCGCCCGCCTCGCCACCGAAGACGCGCGCGTCACCGATCTGGCCGCCGGCTTTGCGATCTCGCTCAACTCGGTGTCCAAGCACATTCGCGCGCTGGAGCGCGCCGGCCTGCTGCGCCGTCGGGTGGTGGGGCGCGAGCACCTGCTATCTCTCCAGCCCGAGCCGCTGGCCGATGCCGCTGCCTGGATTGATCATTACCGCCGCTTCTGGGACGGCCGGCTCGCCGCACTGGAAGCCTATGTGCTGGAAAAGAAGAGGAAGCGCCAATGACCGTCGCAACAGCTCCCCCCATCGTCGTGGTCCGCCGGCGCATCGCCGCATCGGCCGCGGAACTGTTCGAGGCATGGCTAGATCCGGCTGCGCTCGCGCACTGGATGCGACCCGAAACCATCCAACGCACCACTGCCCGTGTGGACGCCCGTGTTGGCGGTCGCTACGAAGTCATCATGGAAGTCGACACACGTGTCATCCCGCACCGTGGCGAGTACCTCATGATCGACCCGCCGCGGCGCCTGGTGTTCACCTGGAACTCCCCCTACACCGGTGAACGCGACACGCTGGTCGCAGTCGACTTCCTTGCCGCCGGCCCCGATACCGAGATTGTGGTCACCCACCAGCAGCTGCCCGAGGCCGAGCTGGCCGCGCACGAGCGGGGCTGGACCAGTGCGCTCGAGAAGCTGGCCGCGTACCACGGGGGAAGGTAGATGCCGGGCATTCGTGTCACGGCGTTCCAGTGGGTGCCGGATTTCGCCCAGGGACTGGTGCGCGACCTGCGTGTGCGGTGGGCGCTGGAAGAGGCCGGCCTCCCCTACGAGGTGAAACTGCTGGCTCAGGGCGAGCAATCGTCCCCGGCGCATAGCGCCATGCAGCCGTTCGGCCAGGTACCCGTATATGAGGAAGACGGGCTGGTACTGTTCGAGAGCGGCGCCATCGTCATGCACATTTGCGAGCGCAGTCCCGCCCTGCTGCCAAGGGATGCGGCGCAGCGGGCCAGGGCAGTCAGCTGGATGTTCGCCGCCCTGAACTCGGTCGAGCAGCATGCGCAGAACCTCGCCTTCATCGATCTCTTCAACGCCAACGAAGAGTGGGCGCGGCTGCGGCGACCCGGCGCGGAATTGATGATTCAACGCCGGCTGCAAGCCGTCGCGGCGGCGCTGGGGGATCGGGAATATCTGGAGCACCGGTTCACAGCCGCAGATCTGCTGATGACCACGGTTTTGCGCATCTTGCGCCACACAGATCGGGTCAAGAACCTGCCAACGCTTGCCGCGTATCAGGCGCGCTGCGAGGCCCGGCCCGCATTCCAGCGTGCGCTCGCCGCGCAGATGGCCCCGTTCGTACAATACGCACCGTCGGCGGCGTGACCTCGGCGGCGGCCGAGACCAGGAGGAATCGTCTTGCCTGCTGCTGCCCCGCGTAGGCCAGCGCATGGAGCCCAGTTCGACGCCACCGCCCAAAGCGGTGACGTCGAACCATGACCGATCATCCCGTCGCGCCTCAGAAGCGCTTGCGCACCGACAGGGTGACCATTCCCACTGACATGCGGCGCGACACGTGGCTGATGCTCTCCGCGTCCAGTTGCACATCCAGCTGCGGGGTGACGCGGTACTGCGCGCCC
>DATKBK010000280.1:0-7202 GCA_035514045.1 Steroidobacteraceae bacterium
CTTCCGAGTGCAGCATGAGCGAGAAGCTGTCCACGAACACGCCCGGATGCGGTGGCGCGGGCAGCGGCGATGCAGTGAAGATCGCGCCGATCAGTGATTGACGCATCGCCGGCGAGCCGCCGCACTCCTGAGGCATTTCCACTTCACTGATACGGCCATCGCGTTTCTGACGGATCAACACAGTGCACTTGAAGGTCTGCTCGTCAAAAATTTCCTCAGGCAGCGTCCACGCCCGTTCGATGCGCGCCCGAATCTGGCTCTCGTAGATGCCGGCCATCTTCGTGCGCGCCATCAACTCGGCATCGCTATTCTCGGCTGGAATGCCGTCTTCGTCGATCAGGAGCGGTGGCAGGGGCAGCGCATCGGGGCCACTTATGTCAAGCAAGGACTGACGCACCGGCGCAGCCAGGTGCGCATCCGGCGTGGTTGGCGAAGGCTTGGCAGCAATGTCCGACAGCAGCCGGATGGTGATGCGGCGCTCGGAGGAGTCACCTTCGGGCCTGCCGAGATTGGCGCCGGCGCCGATGGCGTCGGGACGATCGGGATGACGCGGCATACTGCCACCCCCCCACATCGCCGCGGCGAAGAACAGCGAGTGCAGCAGCAGCGTAGCCGCCGCCCCCACGATGCCCGCTGCCGCCTGTCCACGTCGCCGCTTCATGCTCGCGCAGCTTGCGCCAGCGCGGACAGATCGGCAAGAAGCCTGGCCAAGCCGGTTCTCTGCCAGAGCTCTTCAGGCAGAAATCCTATCTGCAGGCGTAACCGCCACCCGGCTGCCCCGTGGGCAGCTGCGGGTAAGCGCACAAAGTCCACGCCAACGTGGAATTCGCCTTGCTCGCTTGTACTTCCTGCGGCGCAACGCCCTTGTCCACCCAGTTGTCGTGCGCGGACAGCCAGTCGACCCGGTCCGGCCCGGCACCACCGGAGCAATGCCCTACGCCCGGCGCGAGAAACAGCCGCACCGCATCCTGCGCGCCGGCCGTGGACTTCGAGACGGCCTCGTAGTACTCCACCGTGCCGCGCGCACTCGGACCCGGATCATTGAAGCCATGCCAGAGGATCAGCTTGCCACCGCGGCCGGCGAAGGCCGAGATATCCGGACGATTGGCTTCATAGACGCCAGCCAGCCAGCTTGAACGCACGGTGGTCACGTCCCCCGCCGTGAAGCGCGCCAGGTCGAAAGCGGAATTGCCCAGCAGCGGCGCCATCCTTCGCATCGCAGGCAGCCAGCACCGCGTTGTTGATGAGCGCCAGATGCGCTGCCTGCGGCCGCGCACCAGGCGCCTCGAAGGCAATGGTGCGCAGCTGGGCGCTGGTCTGCGTCTGTAGCGGTCCCGCCCAAGCCTGAGGTCCAAGAGAATGCCTGCAGCACCGAAATCAGTCTTAATCGTGCCCAAGTATGACAGGGCAACTTCTCTACTTACATATCTGGAGTCATATGTATGGCTGATAGGATTCGAAACCAGGAGTGTCCGCGCACCGCAGACAGGCTTGCCGATCACGGATTTCGCGTCGTTGCGCTTCCCACGGCGGAAATCTCGAGGATCGACGCTGGTCTGTCGTGCATGTCATTGCATTGGTTCGATCCCGCGATGGCAGACAGAGCGAGCGCGGAGTAGATGCCAATTCCCACGACAGCGCACGCGCCGGAAGCCATCCGGCGGCGGCGATAACCTGCTTGCCCCTCGGTCATCAGGTGGATTGCCCGATGCGAAAAATCCTGGAGCTGGACGCGGTTGGCCCTGCCAGCGTGGCATAGGCGCCCACGTTGCGCGCCCTACGTCCTGCCGCTCCGCGGCCCAAGGAAATACCACAGGATCAAACCCAGCAGCGGCAGCAGCAGCACCACGACTGTCCAAAGCAGCTTCTTCTCGTTGGAAGCGGAGCTCTGGAAGATATTGATGATCGCCCACACGTCGCCGATCAGGATCAGCGCGCCCAAAAGACCGTTGTAGCCGAAGTTCATCATTGCTCGGTTCCTTAGTTACACGCGTAGCCGCCGTCCGACTGCCCGGTCGGCAACTGCGGGTAAGCGCACAGATTCCAAGCCAACGTGGAGTTCGCCTTGTTCGCCGGAACTTCCTGCGGGGCAACGCCCTTGTCCACCCAGTTGTCGAGCGCTGCCAGCCAGTCGACGCGATCCGGACCTGTGCCGCCGGAACAATGCGCCACGCCGGGTGCGAGGAACAGGCGTACTGATTCTTGCGCGCCAGTCGTGGCCTTCGACACGGCCTCGTAGTACTCGACCGTGCCGCGCGCGCTCGGCCCCGGGTCGTTGAAGCCATGCCAGAGGATCAGCTTGCCTCCCCGGCCGGCAAAGGCCGAGATATTGGGCTGGTTGGCCTCGTAGACGCCTGCAAGCCAGCTTGAACGCACTGTGCTCACATCCTGCGCCGTGAAGCGTGACAGATCGAAAGCCGGGTTGCCCAGCAGCGGCCCACGCAGGGCATGCATGCCGCCGCTGTTGCCACCCGGATCTCCCGTGCCGGTCGCCGGCACGAACCGCGCCCAACCGCTTTCTCCGCCCTTCTCCAGCGGATACGAGGCAATGGAGCCATCACGGGCCCGCTCGCCCGCATACACCCCGCGCAGTGCCGTGACCTGCGCAGTCGTGAGGCACGCATTGCCGGACTCCCCCGCCGCACACTGCAGGCTGCCCGGATCGAAATCGCAGGCGCGCGGATCGCGCAGCACGCCATCCGCATTGCCGTCTTTGGCATCACAGGCGGCCAGCGCCGCCTTGTTGAGGAGTTCCAGGTGCGCGGGCTGCAGCCGTGCGCCTGATGCCTCGAAGGCGTTGCTGCGCAGCTGGGCGCTGGTTTGCGTCTGTAGCGTATGCACCGGCGCACCGGCGATCACACCATCGAAATCCTGCGGATAGCGCTGCACCGCCATCAGGCCCATGCGTCCGCCGGTACTGCAACCCTGGTAGTAGGCGCGACTCGCGACCTTGCCATAGTAGGCGGCGATTACCTGCTTGCCCCGCTCGGTCATCAGGTGGATAGCCCGATGCGAAAAGTCCTCGAGCTTGACGCGGTTGGCCGTGCCATCCGGGTTGATGGCCCAGGGCGCCGCGTCAAATCCACTGCCGGTCGTGTGCCCTGCGTCGGTCTGCAGCGTGGCATAGCCACGCGCCAGGCCTTCGCTGGCAGTCTGCAGCGCCACATTGCCCATCCAGCCGCCGCCACCATATGCGAGCAGCTTGCCGTTCCAGTTCCCGGGCAGGCGGTACACGACGCCGATCTCGGACCCGGCCACTGGGTGGATCACCGCGTGCACTTCGCAGAAGTCTGGCCGACCACCGGCGGCGGGGACAGTCACCGCGCGCGTCACCTCGGTGTTCGGCAGACTCAGGCTGGCCGGGAGCCGCGCGCAGTCAGGTGAATCCGCCGTTGGAGTCTGCGCAGACTGTCCGCGGCTGGTCAACACCAGCACGGCGCCGAGCGAGAACAGAACTGCTGTGCCTGCAATCTTCATGGCCACTCCTGCCCGTCGTTTGCCCTAGAACACCCGGTCCTGCATCGGACCGGTTTCCATGAAATTATTGCGGTGCCACGCGTCCATCCGGCATCGCAGTTGCGGATGGGGTAAGCGGAACAGCGAAATGATGCCAGCCGTCAGGTGTACCGGAAGATACAGCGGCCCCAGTATCTGGCCCTGCTGGGTGTGCCGGAATTCTTCCCGGCCAACGGTATGACCGGGCGGCGAATTGCAGAATGGGACATTCGCCATCTCCGGCGAGCGCGACGGTCCGTAGATGATCACGTTTCCGAGCGCCATCGCCGTGAGCATCAGCGGGTTGTTGTGGAACTGTACGGCGTTGTTGCCAAAGGTGACGCGGGGATTTGTCCGCGCCACCAGACCGGCCACGTAACCAATGACACCGTATGTCAGTCCCAGCAGCGTATTCGGCAGGTTCCAGGCTTTCCCCAGCAGGCCAGCAACGATGCGCAACAGTTTGCTGCCGGAAGTCATCTTCGCTTCAGGCGATCAACCACACCATCGCGTCATTGCCGGCGTCGAAGCGCTGGTAACGCGCGCGGCGCCGCGACTCCGCGGCCAGTCCCTGGATCATCACGAACTCGATCCAGGGCGTGACGCCGAGCAGGCGCGTCTGCGGGTGCGTCAGCAGGGCCGCATGCTCGCCGCGCCACATGCGCACCGGATCCGCATCCAGCGTGAGCAGGCGCGCGCCGCTCGTGGCCAGGCGATCACGCAGATCCTCGGGCAGCACCAGCCGCCGGTCCTGCAGCACCACCGTGGCGCCCGGGCCAGCAGCAGCGCCGAACAGTTCGTCCGCATTGCCTTCTGTCGCGCCCTCTTGCGCCCGCAATCCGGCCGCAGCCACCATCATCGCGCCGCCGGACCCCGCCAGCACCACACGCCGGCTGATGCGTGGCGCTGACTCTGCAGCCGACTCGTCGTGCCAGGACTCAAGCATCAGGGCTTTCCCCTCGACAGATAGGTTGCAACTGCCGCCAGCTCCGCATCGCTGATCTCGGCACGCGGCATGCGCGGCATGTTGGCGATGCCGCTGCGTACCACCGTCCGGACGAAAATGGCGGACAGGTCAGCGCGCTCTTCCAGCAGGCCCATGCTGGCATCGGCCGGACGACGCGACAGGATGCCCACCGCCATGCCGATGGTCTGGTGGCACATGCCGCAGCGCTCGGTATACAGCGCCTTGCCATCCGGCGACCCGGCGGCAAGGCTTTCGCCCGGCGCAAGGCCGACCCCGAACAGCAGGCCGAGCATGGCGGGACGCAACAGCTGGCTACGCAAGTACTTCATGCCCGAAGGTGCCGGTAGCGCTTCGGCCAGATGCCGCTCTTGCCCGGCGCCAGGATGCCGTTCGGATCGATGGCATCCTTCACCGCCTCGTTGGCGCGTAGCAAGGCTCCGTTGTTGAAGTCGTAAGTGGCCGCCACCATGTCCATGTAATCAATATGCGTGCGGTACTCACCGTAACGCTTCTCGGTGGCATCGTTCACCAGCGCGCGGAAAAAGCCGTTCACGCGCGACATCATCTCCGGATCATCCTTGTTGAACAGCACCTGGTTGACGTTAACGATGCTGCGCTCCCCCATCGCGAAGGAGCCGTGGTAGTCCATGCCAAACTCGCGATAACGGTCGTAGGTGCGCCGGAATTGCTCCATCGCCGCCTGTCCGGTGGCCGGCAGCACTGGCGAGTACCCCAGGTGCCCGCCTCGCCCGCCATGCCAGGCCGCGTTCGCCAGCGGAAATGTGATGGGCACGCCGGCGAATGCAGCCTGCCCCGGTGCCGGGTTAAGCGGCTCGCCCTGCTTCCAGCGGCTGATGCGGATGGGCTGGCTGGTCTGCTTTTCGAACTGCTTCTGGATCACCGCGGCCTGCGCCTCGTTGACGCCCTCGTAACCATACAGCCGCAGGCTGATCGACCACCAGCCGATGCCGAAGCGTTCGCGAATGGCGGCGATCACATCGTCGGGCAGCGCGTCGGGTTTGTCGTACCACTCCTTGCGCGTGGTGAGCACGGCCGCGCCGCGCAGCCAGCTGCCGATGGAGGGCGACTGCTGCAGCAATCCGTCGCGGCGCTGCGCGGCAACCACATCCACCGCCCAGCCCAGGTCGTCGGCATTCGGGAGTTCCAGGTCGATGCCCAGCATCGACTCCGGTGCGGGCATCAGCCACACGCCAGCCTTGGTGACCACCCCGTAGTTGGACTGCACGAACATCTGTTCCCACGACGGACCGAAGCCGTAGCGGTAGAGATTCCAGGTGGGTGAGCCGCTCATCGCGCCCATGCCGGTGCGCATCAGCTCGCCGCTGGGCAGCACTACCTCGAGGCCGCAGAGTTTCTCGGTGTGCTGGCCGTACGTGGTGTAGCCCACGCCACGGTCGAGTGCATTGCCCAGCACCGAGCCCCAGCTGTTCCCCGGCACGGAGGTCCAGTACGGCAGCTTGTTCTGCTGGATGTAGTCGTACAGATCGTAGAAGCCCACACCGGGTTCGACCACCGCGACGCCATTCTCCTCATCGAAGTCGATCTTCTTCATGCGCGACAGATCGAGCACCACCGAGCCCTTGAGCAAGGGCGCTGCGCCGCCATAGCCGAAGTTCTTGCCGCGGCTGATCGGCCATAGCGGCACCTTGTGCCGGTTGGCAATGCGCAGCACCTCCTGCACCTGTTCCACGGTGAGCGGCGCCACCGCAGCCGAGGACGCATGCGTGGATTCATCCACCGCGAAGTGATCGAGATAGGTGTCGCGGTCCAGGTCGGTGGCCAGCACCCACTCATCGCCCACCGCGCGGCCAAAGTCGCGCAGCGCCCGGTCCAGCTGGGCCGCCGACAGACCTGGTGGCAATGCCAGCTTCATCGCTTCAGGTGACCTTGTAGTAGCGGATCAGGTTGCCGTCCGGCTTGCGCTCGCCGATGCCGACAAACACATGCTTGGTCAGCCAGTCGTGCTTGCCCACACTGGTCTCGAAGGTGGGTGAGGCGCGCAGATAGTATTCGGCATGCGGAACTGCCGCTCCGCCCTCGAAGGCCCATTTGCGCAGGCGGTCCATCACGTCGGGCGTACGGCCCCACAGGAAGCCCTTGTTGTGCAGCAGGATCAGCGTGCCATCGTCTTCCTGCAGCATGTAGCGAGCGTCAAATATGGCCACGTCGTCGGGCCGGAACAGCGCATAGTCGCCGCCGGAATTGGGCACGGCCTTGCCCTTGAGCTTCGGCCCCTCGAACTCGCCGGAGTCGACGTAGACCGCGCTGCGGATGCCCCCAGCGGGCAGCGAGGTGATCTGCTGCACCCGCGTGAAACGCAGCCGCACCTCCATCACGAACTCGAAGCGTGGCTGCTCCATGGTTGAAAACTGTTCCGGATCCATTCTTCCCCCTGATCTCGACGGCCGGGGCGCGAGGTCCGCGCTCCGGGTCGATGTTAGAATGTCCGGCACCCTATTCCAAACATTAACTTCACGGGGGTCTTCGACCAATGAAAGCACCGCTTCGCCGGGCGCTGCCGGGCGCCGTGATTCTCGCAGGCCTTGCTGCGGCCATTCTGGCCACCTCCCCTGCGACCCGCGCGGCCGAAGAATGGACCCTGGACCCGCGCGAGAACGCAGCCATTCCAAAGGCCACGCGGGCGGAGCTCTACCGTGTGCTCGACGCCTACCTGGCGGCGTTGAAAGTGCGTGACCCGTTGCGCGTGCCATGGGCTCCG
>DATKBK010000281.1:0-3743 GCA_035514045.1 Steroidobacteraceae bacterium
CCGCCATGCCGACGCCGTAGCCGAATACCGGCATTTCTCCCAGCAGGCGGAAGAAGTCATAGAACCCGTGCAGCGCACGTCCCATCAGGCCGAGGCTGAAGCGCTCACCCTCGGTGGCCGCGGCATCTTCCCAGCGCGACATGAACGATGCGAACGCTTCCGGCAGCAGAATCGGAAACAGCACTGTGAATGCCACGACGACCAGCACCGGGATTGCGACCAGGCGCAGCTTCGTACCGATGCCGGGCAGCAGCGGTGCGACTGCCACCGCCGCGCCGATCACCAGGCTGACGTGCACGAAGCTGGTGCGACTGCCGCTGACGCCCAGCGCCGCAGCGGTTGCAACCGCTGCGATGCGACCGAACCAGAGATTGACGGGTGGCGGTCGGCGTGAGGTGGTCCAGGCCCAGGTCAGGAATATTACGCACACCACGATCAGCTGCGTCATGCCGACCACGGAGGTGAATGTACCGGCTGGTCGTACCTTGCCGCCACCGGAGACCAGATTGTCGAACTGCAGGCGGCTGTCTGCAGCAATGCCGACATTCAGGGGTGAGTTGGATGGCGCATTGAACTGCAGCACCGCAATAGGCGCGGCGACCAGCATCGCCACCAGGCAGTGGCGCCCCAGGGCGCAGACATCCTCGAACCGGAAGCAGCGGCCGACGACGAAAGCGAAAGGAATATAGAAGAAGTAGTTGCGCAGCCCGTAGATCGCCAGTAGCGGCGTGTACTGACCGCTGCTGGCCACGATGTGCATGACGGCCAGCAGGGCCGCCAGGGCCCCCATGGCCATGCCGGCCAGCAGCAACGCCGAACGTTCGCGGAACACGCCACAGCGCCACGCCAGAAAGCAGATGTACAGGGTCAGCGGATCGCGCAGGAAATACAGGTACGCACTGACTTGCGGCGCGACCCACTTGCGCAGCGCGCCCTCGAACACCAGCAACCAGAACGCGACCAGCACCAGCCGCACGATGCTCCGCCGTTCGCGCTCGGGGATTGCCATGGCGATGGGACCGCTCACGGGCTACTCGGCCCAATCCACGAGCAGCCCTGGTGGCGGCGCGGGCATTCCGGCTGGCGCTCCGAAACTGCGTCCGTCCACGAGAAAGCGCGACGACACGAGGCCCACCGGCAGGTCGCTCTCGATGACCGGCCGGCCACCAGCCCCGATGAAATCGCTGTTGGCGATGATGGTGTTGCCACTGTGCTTCAAGCGGATGGCAGTGCTGCTGAAAGTGATGAAGCGGCAGCTCACGCAGGCATTGAGATTGTTGGCCCGCTTGGCGACCAGCCACAGGCCGGTTTCCACCTGTTCGAAGCGACAGCGATAGCAGACGTTCTTGTCGAGGTAGTTGGTGCCCGGTACGTTGCCACTGACTTCCGCGCTGATGTACGCGGGGTTCGGCAGCTGCATGATGCCGACCGGCAGGCGGTGGAATGTAACCTCGTCGAGCAGGTTGTTGTCCCAGCCGTAGATGCCATCGACCAGGATCCCGGCCTGCGTCATGTCGCGAAAAACCACATGCGAGATGAAGCTGTGCACGTACTGGGCGCCGGGGCCGGAGCCCCGGGCATCGTGGCGGATGCCGGCGCGCCCACCCTGCAGCGTGAGATCGACCAGCACCAGCGAACTGCGGCTCGGCTCGTCCAGATGCTCCTCGCCGACAATCAGGTCGATGTCGTCCGTCCTGGCAACGATGGCGGTACGGCCAGCGCCCGCGCCGACAATCCCGTGACCACTCCGGAGGCGAAGTGGGGCCGAGATGTGGAATACGCCGGCCGGCAACCGGACGATGCCCTGCTCGTCCAGCATGCGCTGCAGCCTCGCCGTATCATCCGGCGCCATGCCTCGCCGAATGCGCCATTCCGGTCCGGCCGGATCCGCGACAGCGCCGAATTCCGGCACCTCCCATGGGACGGCGGATGACTCGCCCTGGGCCGCCAGATAGGGGCCACCCACCGGCGCATTGACGTGCCTTCCGGTCCGGTTTTGGACGCGAATTGCGGGGTAGGCCGCACGGTACAGGCGCAGCCCAATCAACTCGAATTGCTGCGCCTCCACATCCATGAACGGGCCGGGCACCGACTTCGCGTCGCCGCCTTGCGGCATGAATGCGCGCAAGGTTCCCGTTCGCTCGGTGGTCAGCATCGCGGGGCGCGAGGCGAGCCCGCGCACGTTCCAGTTCTCCGCATCCAGACCCACGAGGTTCACCTGGCCCTGGCCGCGGATGTCGATGGCCTCACCGGGAGCACTGAGGATATTGATCCACAGGAACACATTGCGATCGGCGCTGTCCGCACCGCTGCCCAGCAGCTGCAGGGCTGGCGAGTGGCCGTGCACCTGGGTCCTTATGAAGCGATTGTTGCGCACCCGCCCACCACGGCTGGTGTCGATCACCACGCGGCCGGAATCGAGAAACAGGTTGTTCTCCAACACCACGTTGCGCAGCGTCAGTGCCGCCTGCGAGGTATAGCGTGCCGCAAATCGCTCGAAGCAGTTGTCGTGCGTGCGCAGCGGCGAAGGCGGGAACTCCAACGCATCCGGCACCACGCCGCTGACGATGGTGCCGGAAGTACCCGGCGCAACAACCAGTCGCCCCATGCGCGTGCCGGCCGCACCGAAGATCGCCTGTCCGCTGCGGATCACGATGCCGCTGGCGCGGCGATAGTCTCCGGCTGGATCGAGCCTGATCCGCCCATGCGCATCCAGCTGCTGCTGGAACTCGGCGACTTGAGACACCGGCAGTGGAAACGCATCCGCGGGCAGTGCGTCGCCACCACGATGCATGCAGGCGATCCGGCCGATGGCCACGGGTGCGGCTGTCAAGCTGGCGGCAAGCAGGAGAACTCGCCAGGTGGAGATGATGAGCGGCACCGGGCGCTGGTCACATCTGTGTGGCCAGGGCAGGCGCAGGTACCGTGGGGTCGCGGGTCGGCAGTATCCCGCCGATCCGCCGCCCCTCGATCACCTGCTTCATCAACACAGCACTAATCTTTTCCCGTTGCCCCGCAAAGCCATACACCAGCGCCGTATCGCACAGCTGGTTGATCAGGCGCGGCACGCCGCCGCTGGACAGATGCACCAGCTTCAGGGCGCCGGCGCTGAACAGCTCCGGATCGCCACCAGCCACGACCAGCCGGTGGCGCACATAGGCCATGGTGTCCTGCTGGTTAAGCGGCTGCAGGTGATAGTCGATGCCGACCCGCTGTGCGAACTGCCGCAGTTGCGGCAGGCGCAGGGTGTCGAGCAGTTCCGGCTGGCCGACCAGAAAAGTCTGCAGCACGACATGCTTGCCATCGTTGACGTTGGAGAGCAGTCGCAGATGCTCCAGCATGTCCACATCCAGGTTCTGTGCCTCATCGACGATCAGCGCCACACGGCGGCCGGCAGCGTACTCGCGCAGCAGGAAGTCGACGAACTGCTGGTAAAGCGCGACCACCTCCTGCCCGGCATACGGCAGGCCGAACGCCATGTTGACCCAGCGCAGCAGGTCGTCTGCGTCGCGCGCGAGATTGTGGAGCAGGCCAACGGTAACCTCTTCAGGCAGCCCGGCGAGCAGTTTGCGCACGATCAGCGTCTTGCCGGAACCGACCTCGCCGGTGAGCACGCAGAAGCCCGCGCCGCTCATCACGCCGTAGCGCAACATGGTCAGGGCAAAGCCATGCTGCACTGAGGGATACAGGAATTCCGGGTCTGGTGTCACCGCAAATGGCGGCTCCCGCAGGCTGTAGAATTG
>DATKBK010000282.1:0-9550 GCA_035514045.1 Steroidobacteraceae bacterium
TGGAAGGCATCAGCGCGAAGCGCTCGGGAACCATCCTGTTCATCTACCAGATCTTCGTGCTCGGCTCGGTGATGGTCACGCCGCTGTTCATTCAGCGCCTGCGGGACCAGCGGTGGATTGGACCGGCATTGAGCAGCATGATCCTGCTGGCCTACCTGGGGCTTTATCTGCATCCGGAAGGCGCGCTGCTCTGGATGATCCTGATGGGCATGGGCGCCGGTGGGTCGCTGGTGCTGGCGATCACGTTGTTCAGCCTGCGCGCCGCCACGGTCGATGACAGCGTGGCGCTGTCGGGCATGGCACAGGCCATCGGCTACACCATGGCGGCCGTGGTGCCGATTGCCATCGGCTTCATCCACGACCTGACGCACAACTGGGAGGTGCCGCTGCTGCTGATGATCATGCTGGCGATGCTGCAGCTGGCGATGGGATACCTGTCCGGCCGGCAGCTGACGGTCCGCGCTACGCAGCAGCCGGCTCAGTAAGGCGAGCCAACCGTGCGCCGTTCAGGGTCGCACGGCACTCAGCCATCCGCGGGTGTCCTGCGCCTCCTGACTTTGCAGCCAGCTGAAGACCACCGTGTGCCACAGGGTGCGCTGCACATAGGCACGCGTCTCGTTGTAGGGAATGTTCTCGATCCAGATATCCGGATCCATCGCGTTCCCGGGCAGCCAGCGCTGCGCGGCGCCTGGCCCTGCGTTGTAGCCCGCCAGTGCCACCGGTAGCTGGCCGTCAAAGCGGTCGAGCAGGTCTTTCAGGTGGGCCGCGCCCAGCACCACATTGACGGCTGGCTCGAACAGGGCGGCGGCGGTGGGTGCCGGTCGGTTCCACTGGCGTGCCGTGCGGCGGGCGGTCTCGGGTAGCAGTTGCATCAGGCCGCGGGCGTCGGCGCTGGAGACGGCATCGCTCTGGTACAGACTTTCCTGCCGGATGACGCCATAGATCACAGGCTGCGGCAGACCCGAGAGCTGCGCCGCGGAGGTGACCTCTGCATCGTAGGGCCGGGGATACAGCAACGCATAGTCGTTGAACACCTGCTCACCCGTCGCGGTGGCAACGGCCTGGTGGTACCAGCCCCAGCGTGCGGCGAGATGGATGATCTGGGGCCGGACTGTGGGCGGCAGCTGCTCCTGACCCAGGCGCCACTCGGCGCGTGCCTTGTCCATGAGCCCGACGTGGAGCAATTCGCGTGTGCGCACGAACGCCGGCAGGTTCTCGGCACTGGCCAGCAGTGCGGCGTCCATTGGCAGGGCTTGCGGGTTGGGTGCGATGCGGCGTTCCAGCCTTGCGGCCGCCATGGCGGAGTAATAGTTGTCTGCCGCGAGGATCGATTCGAACAGCCGCCGCGCAGTGGCGTGCTCGCCCTGCTGCGTGGCCGCTCGAGCAGCCCAGTAACGCCAGCGTGCGGTGCCCCGGTTCACTTCCGACATCGCGGCGATGCTGCGCGACGCCTGCCGCCAGTCACCCGCCCACAGCGCCGCCCGGGCGTGCCACTCGTGTGCGCTGTCATCGAAGTCCGCAGAATCAACCCGCGCGAAATACTGGAGTGCATCTCCATCCCGGTCCCAGGCCAGCGGCAGTGCGAGCGCCAGCGCGAAGGGACTGGCCGCGCGCCGGTCCAGCCTGCGTGCACTCACCAGTCTCTCGAACCGCTGCCTGGCCGCGGCGCGGTTGGCGCGCGCGAACTTCGTCCAGCCGGCCAGCAGTGCGCTGTCCTCGACCGGTGTGCGCGGCGCTGCAATCAGGGCATCGATCTCACGCTGCGGATTGTCGAGCAGTGCCGCCCATTGCTGCAGGGGTGCGGCCCGTTCGGCCGGCAGGCGCGCCGCAATCTGCCGGGCGAAACCCGCATTGCCGTCCTCCAGTGCGAGCCGAACCCGCTGCTCGACCAGGTCCGCGCCCAGCCCGCCGGTGCTGCTCAGCCAGTTGAATGCGCGCTCGCATTCCGGAACGCTGCGCGGCGTCAGCCAGCTCCGGGAAATCTCCGCTGCCAGCGCTGCGTCGGGTTGCAGTTCGACACGCGCGGTGAAACTGTGGCAGCGAAGCGCCGCGCCGTCGCTGGCGTCGCGGTGAAACGCCAGGAAGTCTTGCCACCTGGCGCGACCGGCAAGGCCCGCCAGCCAGTTCCGGCGCAGACCCTGCGCCACCGGCTGTCCCTCGTGGGCACGCAGGAACGCGGCCACTTGCTGTTCCAGGCTCTCCGGCACCTGCGTGCCTGCGACACGCAGGGCCTGCTCCAGGCGCGCAGCCTGGAGGTAGGGGAAAAGCACATATCGTTGCAGGCTCGCGTTGTCGCTGGCGGCAGTGACCACCGTGGCACCGGCGAGCTGGCCATAGGCCTGCTGGAATGCAATGCGTTGTGCGGCCAGCGGATCAGCGGAATCCGCGGCCCCGGCGATGGCCGCGCAAAGCATCACAAGGCAGGCTGCGAGAAAGTGTCGCCGCGTGCCGGATGCCGAAAAATTACGTGTGCCACGCATGCTGTGTAGCCTACGGCAGTTTGCACTGCGCCTGCAGCGCCGCGACCCCGGCAGCGCCGAGCCTCTCCAGGGTGCGCATGTTCTGCTCGTAGATTGACTCTGCGTCGGGCAAGGCTGCGACCGCGCGCTCTACGCTGTCCTCGCGCAGCAGGTGCAGGATCGGATACGGCGACCAGTTGGTCGCGTTGGTCACATCCGCGCTCTGCGTGCCGGCGAACTGGAACTGCGGGTGGAAGCTCGCGACCTGCAGGATCCCTTCGTAGCCCAGCTGCTCCAGCAGCTCGTCGGCCGCACCCAGAAAATCGTTGAAGTCCAGAAAGTCGTTCAACACCAGCGGATGGATGAGAAGCGTGGTGTCCAGGATGGCTGCATCGGTGGCAAGCAGGCGGTCCATCTCGTGGCCCAGGTCGGCGAGCAGTGCGGTCACGTCCTGTGCCGCGCTCACGACGTAGCTGACCTGGTTCCTGGTCTGCACGCCCCGGGCAAAAGGGCAAAGGTTCAGGCCAATCACTGCGCGATCGACCCAGGCGCGGGTTTCGGCAAGCACCTGCTCGCGGGAGGGATTCATCTGGCCAACCTACCAGAACCCGGGCGCGCCCCGGGGCCGGGATCGCCCTCCGCGGGCCGATCTTGCTATGGTTGAATCGATTGAGGAAGCTCACCCGCCAGGAAACGAACATGCGCCTCTCAAGCTTCATTAAACAGAACCTCGAACCCATCCTCGCCGACTGGGTGGAGTTTGCTGCCCAGCAACTGCCGGCCGCCGCCGGCCTCGACGAGCGCGCGCTGCGGGACCATGGAAAACTGATCCTGCAGGAGATCGCGGCTGACATGGAACGACCGCAGAATGACCATGATCGACAGGAAAAGTCCGAAGGCAACAGCACCACCGCGTCCGCTGCCAGCGATGTTCCTTCACGCAGCCATGCCCGGCAGCGGGAGCGACAGGGCTTCGAAGTCGAACAGATGGTCGCCGAATATCGGGCGCTGCGTGCGACGGTGTTGCGGCTGTGGGGCGCGTCTTCGACGATGGCTGGCGCCGAAGACCTGGAAGACGTGATCCGCTTCAACGAGGCTGTGGACCAGGCGACCGCCGAGTCGCTGAGCGTGTTTCTGGCAGAAATGGACAAGACGCGTGACCTGTTCCTGGGCATGATGAGTCATGACCTGCGCGGGCCGTTGAGCACGATTGCCAATTGCGCTCGCATCGAGCAGAAGACCCGGTCTGACGAGTCGCCCACGGCCGCCATCGTGCTGCGCAGCATCGCGCAGATGAAGGCGCTGCTGGATGACCTGATCGAGTACACCCGCAACCGCCTCGGAAACGGACTCGCCATCAGTCCGGCGCCACTGCACCTGGAAACATTCGTGCGTGACACGCTGAAGGAAATCGAGGCCATCAGCGCGGGGCACGTGCTGGAACTGGTGGTTCAGGGAGATACCAAAGGAGAGTGGGATGGACCGCGTCTGCACCAGGCGCTGTCGAATCTGGTCTTCAATGCATTGAAGTATGGTCATCCCGGTTCTGCCATCCGGGTGAGCCTCGACGGGCGTCGCGCGGAAGAAGTTGTGCTCGCCGTGGAAAACGCGGGCAAGCCCATACCCGCCGAATTGCTGACCAGGATCTTTGATCCGCTGGTGCGAGCGGGCGGCACCTACAGCGACGCAGCCTCGCACGAGTCCGGCGCCAACCTGGGCCTGGGCCTCTATGTGGTGCGTGAAATTGCCGCCGCCCACCGGGGCACAATCGAGGTCTCGTCGAACGATTCGGTCACGCGCTTCGAACTTCACCTGCCCCGCATCTGTGTGCGTCGTACCGGTGATCAGCGATCATCATAGCCCAAGCACTTTGAGCATCTGCACCGCGTAGCGCCGGCCCATTTCGCGCTGGCCGTCCGCAGTGAAGTGCAGGCGATCCGCGTTGGCGGGCACACCAGCCGAAGAGATGACATACGAATTGGGCAGCACGGCAGGCAGATTCGCGATGATCTTGTTGGCATGACCCAGTTGGCCGTTCTGGTCCGTGTGGACGACCTCACCTGCCAGCAGGGGGACCGCAACCGGGTCCAGGCCCAGGTCCGCGATGATGTCGTCGTAGATCTTCTTCACTTTCTTTGGCCAGTCCTTGTCCTCGGCATTGGACTCCCCCTGGTGGATGAGAATGCCGCGGATGACGCCGTCCTTCTGCGCGAGCCGCGCCATCCGGATGAGGTACGCATAGGGGTTGCCGTCGTACGCCTCGGCCAGCGGCTTCTTCCACAGTCCATCGGGCGGGAGGTTGTCCAGGTAGCTGCGGAACTCATCCTTGTCCCACAGCTCGATGCGGGTGCCGGAGACGGCGAGCTTGATTACCCCGACCCGCTTTTGGGCCGGCAGATTGGCAACCATCGTGCGCCCGAAATAATCCATCATGCTGATGCCGCGGACGCGCCTGGTCAGTGGCGGTACGGCCACATACCACTGCCCAGACACCCAGTTTCGGGCAGGGTTGTCGAAGTCCGCCATCACCTGAAAGCGCGGATCCACAACAGCTTCGCCATCATTCAAGGCGCCGCCGCCCTCCATGTTCGACTGGCCGAAGCACAGGTAGACGTGAAAATCGGGGTCGGGCGCTGCTGCAGCCGGCGCGGACCACGCCAGTGCAAATGCGATCAGGCAGACCTGGGCCTTATTGGACAATGACATCTGGGTGCGCCTTATACTAAATTGTAAATGACCATACTAAATGCCGGCGACCGGCCAGAAATTGGCTGCGGGGTATATTGTCGCCCGACCCACTGGATCAGACCGATCCTTCAGGAATTCAAACCCGCATCATGAAAAACTCTAGCATCCCTGTCGCCTGCCGTTTCGGCTTCCATACCAGGGCGTTTGCACTGGTGATGTCCGGCCTCATTGTCGGGACTGCCGTTTCGCAGTCGCTGCACGCCGCTGAGCCGGTTGCCGCAGCCGGTTCAAGGCTGCCACCCGCGCCGGAAAAAATCATCACTGCTGCGGATGTAACTGCCGAAAAGGTCGGCACATCCATTCCCGCCTCGGCCATTGGCGAACCGGTGGGCGCAGTGAACCTCAGTCCGCCGCGCTGGGTGGATGATGCCAATGGTGGCTACGGTGTGGTGGACGGACAGATCCTGCCCGTCGATCCCAGGGCCCCGGCCATTAATTTCCGGGTAGCGCTTCCCGCCAAGTGGGCGAGGCGTGGCCTGCAGCTGGGTGGTGGTGGCATGAACGGCACCATCCCTGGCGTTACGGGTGCCGACCTGGGGCGGGGTTTCGCCACCTACGGGAGCGACTCGGGGCATCAGGCCGGGGGCTTTGGCGGTGGTCCTCCCGGCGGCGGTGGTCCTCCCCGTGGCGGCGCTCCTGGTGGTCGGGGTGGTGGGCCCGCCGGTGCTGCCGGTCCGGGCGGTCCCGGTGGTCCCCCCGCTGGCGCTGCTGGTCCAGGTGGTCCTCCGGGCGGTGCAGGCCGAGCAGGTGGTCCTCCGGGCGGCGCAGGTCGAGGTGGTCCTCCGGGTGCTGGCGTTGGGGCACCCGGAGCTGGTCCGGCTGGCGCGCCCCCTGGCGGCCCGTCTCGTGGTGCTGCTCCTGGCGCTCCTGCAGGTGGCGGCAACGACTGGGCCCTGAACGACGAGGCCATCAAGAACCTGGGCTACATGCAGATGAAAAAGACCCGCGATGCAGCGATGGTCGTCATCGAGCGTGTCTACGGCGAACGGCCGCGATTCAACTACTACATCGGCGGCTCGCAGGGTGGCCGTGAAGCGCTGACCGTTGCGCAGCGGTACCCAGCCGACTACGACGGCATCATCGCCGACGTGCCGATCGTCGGTTTCTCGAGCCTCATGCTGGCTCCGGGGCTGATCCGCATCCACGAGAAGCCGGCGGCCAACTGGATACCGACTGCCAAGACGGCGGCCATCCGCGCCGAGTTCATCCGTCAGGGCGACAAACTCGACGGACTCGAAGACGGTGTCATCAACCACTACGTGGCCGCGCGCGCGCTGTTCGACATGTCGCAGGGTG
Source organism: Steroidobacteraceae bacterium (assembly GCA_035514045.1). GTDB lineage: Bacteria > Pseudomonadota > Gammaproteobacteria > Steroidobacterales > Steroidobacteraceae > ZC4RG30. Next base: position 6,504 of record DATKBK010000282.1, read on the forward strand.
ATCCCCAGCGCAATCCGTGGGCTGCGCTGCGCGGACCCGGTGGCAGGGATCCGGATCCCGCCGACACTTCCGTCAATGCGAAGCTGTCAGACGGCCAGATCGAAACGCTCAAGTTCATCTACACGCCTTACAAGTTTGCCACTCCGCTGGCCAACGGGACGACCACCTTCGGCATGTGGGTGCCCAACACCGACCCTTCCGGCAGCGGCCTGCTGGCCAATGCCCGCTATCGTGGCCAGGAGGGCGCGGCGCCTGATGCGGGGATGCATTCACACCTGGGAGTTCTGGGCGTGACCGGATTCCTGATGAAGGATCTGGCGGCCAACCCGCTCGACTACGTCGAAGGCGGCAAGTGGAACGAGCGCCGCAAGGAGCTTTCGCAGTGGCTCGATTCGACCAACCCGGACCTTTCTGCGTTCTACCGACGCGGTGGCAAGATGATCGTCAACATCGGTACCAACGACACGCTGGCTTCCACCGGCGCGCAGCTGGACTACTACCAGTCCGTGCTCGACAAGATGGGGCGGGGGACGGTGGATGCCTTTGCCCGCCTGTTCGTGCTGCCGCAGACTGGCCACGGCCTGAGCGGCAACAGCCACACCAACACTGGCGCGGGCGCCGAAGTGACCCGTTTCCAGATTCCCAACCAGTACGACAAGCGTGGCGCGCTCATTGCCTGGGTCGAGCAGAATCAGGCGCCAGGCAAGACGCTGCGCGTCACCGCCGGGGAGCGCTCGCTGCCGCTGTGTTCCTATCCGGCCTATCCAAAGTACGTCAGCGGTCCGGCAGATTCTGCCGAGTCGTACCAGTGTGCCGCGCCTTGAGTGCGTGGCACCCACGCCGGAAGTCATGAACATTGAAGGGTCGAACGCACTGACACGCCGCCCGTTCACCACTGGACTGTTGCTGCTCGCCGCCGGATTCGTCGGCGCTTGTGCGAACACTACAGCTACATCCTCCTCGACTGCCGCGATGACATTGCTGCCCAGTTCCGCGTGGGACTGTGGCATGCCCGCTGGCATCCCGGTGCCTGAAGCCGGCGTGCTGGTCCTGGAGGCCGAGGTGCAACTGGACGCAATCTACAATGTGGGTCGCACGCCCTTCGGGCTGCGGCACGCGACCGTCACGCAGGCGGGGACCCTGAAGGGGCCGAAGATCCAGGCCGAAGTCCTGCCCGGCGGACTGGACTACCAGCTCGTACTGTCCAACGGCGTGGTCGAGGTGGAGCAGTTCCTGGTGTTGCGCACCAGCGACCAGCGCTACGTGATCATGCGCAACACCGGCACCGGGCCCAACGCCGCCGATGTGCGCGTGGTCTATGACTTCGAGGCCTCCACTGCGGGCGAATTCGCCTGGCTCAACACGGGCACGTATGTCGGCCGGCGCGTCGTCGATGCCGCGACGAAGACCATGCGGTTCTCGATCTACGACGTATCGGGTGTCGCCCCCGCCGCTGCGGCGCGCACCGTCCAGATCGAAAAGCCCGTCGGTGTACCACCGCAGCCCTGGGACTATCGCCGTGCCGACCCCGGCGAACAGCGCGGTGAGCAGATTCTCACCGAGGTCGTCACGCTGGGCCGCAGCCAGGCCGTGCAGGCCGGCAAGCGGGGCAATCGCAATGTCATCCCCATCTCCGGCGGCACGCTCACCGGGCTGGTCAGTGGCAAGATCCTGTTTGGCGGCGCGGACTACCAGAGCCTGGGCGGTGGCGGCCCGCCGATTGACGCGCGCTATCTGTGGGAGACTCTCGAGGGTGATGTCATCATCGTCCGCAATACCACCAACCCCGTGGTCGGCCTGGTGCCCACCTTCGAGACCAGGGTGGATGGCAAGTACGCCTGGCTCAACACCGGAAAGTATCTGAGCTCGCCCCCCGGCATGGGTGCCGACGGTCTGACCATCTCGATGTACAAGAGCCAGTAGCTAGCACAATCCGCAAATCACCATGAACACAGATCCGGGCGTCAGGTCGCCTTTCGCACGATTTGCCGCCACGCTTGACTACCCCCTGTACGTGGTGACCACGGTCGTAGGCAATGAACCCTCCGGGTGCCTCATCGGGTTCGCCACCCAGTGCAGCATCCGTCCCGCGCGATTCCTCGTCTGCCTCTCGAAGAAGAACCACACGTATGCACTTGCCGTGCAGGCCCCCGTGCTGGCGGTGCACGTGGTTGGGGAGGGCAACAAGGCTCTCGCCGAACTCTTTGGCGGCGAGACGGGTGACGAGGTGGACAAGTTCGCGCGCATTGGCTGGCGCATGGTCCACGGTGTGCCAGTGCTGGCAGACTGCGAGTGCTGGTTTGCCGGCCAGGTGCTGCAGCAGATCGATCTGGGCGATCACGTCGGCTTTGTGCTCAAGCCGCTCGAAGCCGTGCCTGGCACGGAAGAAAAGCAGATGACATTCCAGCAGGCGGGATCAATTGAAGCTGGACATGCGCCCTGACCCCGTGAGCGTGTAGGACTCTTCCGACAGATCGTTCGGACGGATGGTCGCAAACGAGCTGCTATCGTGTCCGCTGCCGCAACTGGGGAGTGGACATGAAGCTTGGCAACGCCTGCCTGCAGGGGCACGCGCGGCACGGGCCCGACATTCTGCGGGTGGCGGGCCTGTGGGCCGTATTGGCTCTACTGCCTCCAGTAGTGATTGGCGCGGAGGATAGCCTCGCCGGGTTGTCCCTTGAGGCGCTAAACTCGGGAATCTGTCTGGACAGCCAGGATGTCGTGATGAGCGACATCGCGCGGATCGAGGTGATCAGCGGGCCGGGCGCGACGCTGTGGGGCGCCAACGCAATGCATGGCGTGATCAACATCATCACGCGACCGGCCCATCTCACCGAGCGCATCGGCAACGACCCGCGCGGGCATGCCAGCCTGGCTTCATTGATGGACCTGGGACGCAACCAGATGTTCGATCTGTCCGTCCGTCATCGCGAATACCCCGCCCCCAGCGGATTGCTGATCCGTCGTGCGGTGATGGCCGAGGCCCGCTGGAGGCGTTAGGGATGCATCCTGGGACCCGCGGCAGAAATCGATTCGTCTGCGCAGTA
>DATKBK010000283.1:0-4375 GCA_035514045.1 Steroidobacteraceae bacterium
CGAGGGGCGCATCGTCGACACCAACCAGTCCGTGGCCGCAAGTGACGACCCGGCGCGCGGGTATTTCGAGTCGCTGCGCGCCGGTGCGCGTACGGTGGTGGCTTACCCCTCTCGCGCGCCTGACGACCGCAGCACACTGCAGTTCGCGCGCCGGCTGGATGGCCCGGACGGCCAGTTCGGTGGCGCGGTAATCGTCGAGGTGGATGCCGATTATTTTGTCAGCGGCTACGAGGACAGTGTGATGGGCCAGCGTGGCCTGCTGGCGCTGGTGGGCACCGACGGCACGCTGCGCGTGCAGCGCAGCGGCGAGCTGGCCACCACCGGCGAGGCCGGCTTCGGGGCCGTTCCGGACCGTGACGGCAGGGCCCGCCGGCTGCCTGGCGCCGATGGCCAGGATCGATGGGTGGCGGCGCGCGAGCTGTTCAACGCGCAGCTGATCGTGGTCGCGGGGCTGTCGGTGGAGGAACAATTCGCGGCACTGCGCGACCGCGAGCGCGGCTACTACGCGCTCGCAGGTCTGGCCAGCCTGATCTGCGTGATCGCGCTGGCGCTGCTGGGCAGGTTCGGCTGGCAGCTCGCACGCAGCCGCGAGCGCGAGGTGCGGATCCGGCAGGCACATGCCGAACGGGTGGAGTACCTGGCCTATCACGATGGACTCACGGGCCTGGCGAACCGCAGCCTGTTCAGCAAGCTGCTGTCGCAATCCCTGGCCGAGGCAATCCGCTACGAGCGCCAGCTCGCCGTTGTCTACCTGGACCTGGACCGCTTCAAGCCGATCAACGACACGCTGGGGCACGAAGCCGGCGACCAGCTCCTGCAGGAGATCGCGCGGCGGCTGCAAACCTGCGTGCGCACCAGCGACACCGTTGCGCGCATGGGCGGCGACGAATTCGTGGTGCTGGTGCCACAGCTGCAGGGCGACGATGAGATCGTTACGGTCGCTGAGAAGATTCTGGGGGCGGTCGGGCAACCCATGTTGCTGATGGGGCGCGAGGTGTGCGTCACGGCCAGCATCGGCATTGCGCTGTCGCCACGCGACGGCCGTGATGAAGAAACGCTCAAGAAGAATGCCGATGCGGCGATGTACCAGGCGAAGTCGCAGGGCAAGAACAATTTCCAGTTCTACACCGACCGGTTGAGCAGCACATCGCTGGAGCGGTTGAGCCTGGAGGCGAACCTGCGGCACGCGCTCGCGCGCGATGAGCTGCGGCTCTATTACCAGGCCAGACATGATCTGACCACCGGCCGCGTCAGTGGCATGGAGGCGCTGCTGCACTGGGAACACCCTGACATCGGCGTCATTCCACCATCGCGCTTCCTGGCCGTGGCCGAGGAGAGCGGCGTGATCATCCCGATTGGCAGGTGGGTGCTGAAGACGGCCTGCGAGCAGAGCCTGGCGCTGCGGCGGCAGGGAATGCCGGAGCTGTGCGTCACGGTGAGCCTCAGCGCCGCCCAGTTCTACGACGACCGGCTGCTGGAGGATGTGCGTGGTGTGCTCGCGCAGTCGGGTCTTGAGCCCTGGCTGCTGGAGCTGGCGATTCCCGAAACCGCGCTGACGCATCGTCCCGAGCAGACCCGCAAGCGACTGCAGGGCCTGCGCAAGCTCGGGGTGCGGATTGCCATTGGTGACTTCGGCTTCGGCTATGCGTGGCTGGAGGGCCTGCGCGATTTCTCCTTCGACACCATCAAGATCGACCGTTCGCTCACCCGCCATGTGGCAACGTCGGAGCAGGGTGCCGCGCTCGCGCACGCGGTTATCGCGGTGGGCAGGCGGCTGAGTGGCACGGTGGTGGCCCAGGGGGCCGGCACCGCCGACGAAGCCCAGCTCCTGCGCTCGCATGGTGCCGGCAGCCTGCAGGGCGGCTGCGCAGGAGAGCCATTGCCGCCCGAGCAGTTTGCCGCTTCGCTGCGCCAGCAGGCAGCGACGGTACTGGTGTCGACGCCGGCACAGCCCGGCAGCAAGTCCCGCGCGGGCTGAGCTTCAGCGCAGGATGCGCGCCGAATTGTCCACCGAGCTGCGTCGCACATAGCCGATGGCGCCGGGGTTGTCGCGCAACGCCTGCAGGACTTCGGCGTCACTGGCCAGTGCGCGCGGCGGTCGACCCCTGCCGGTGAAGATCAGCTTGGACCACAGCGCCTTGACCTGTGCGGGCGACTTGCCGGTGAATTCGCGGTAGAACTCGTCGCGCGCGGGGCTGCCTTCGGCCTGGTCCAGCGGTGTCACCACCGTGTTCCCCAGCCGCCCGAGGCGCCCCAGGAAGATGTCGGCGATCTCGCTTTCGCTCAGTGCGCCGATGGTGCTCCTGGCCGACACGACGACCACAATCTCCTGCGCCGGAAGCGGCGCGGCGAGTCCGGTCGCCAGTGCAAGGAATGCCAACCGAATGCGGAGGCGGCCATTCACGGTGTTGGCTCTCACCACACGAAGCTCGCCGAGATGCCGAACAGTTTCACCTTGCCGCCGGGCACGAAGCCGGGTTGAAAGTTTGACAGCATGCCGGTAGTCCCGGCGGCGAGATCGGTGTGATCGTATTGCAGCTTCAGGCACAGGTTGGGCGCGAAATCCCAGCGCAGACCAAGGCTGATCGTGCGCTGGTCGGGGACGCCAGCCACTATCGCGGCAAGTTGGGCATTCAGCGCGGCCGCCGCGGCCATCGATTCAGGCGGCAGGCTGTCCAGATCGAGCAGCTGCAGCGCTCGCCGCCGGGTGGGGCGGGTTTTGGCCCAGGTGACATAGGGGGTGAGCGGCCCGTGGCGCAGTCCGGCGGTCAGGTATCCCCCGGCGCGGCTGGCCAGTACACCGTCGAACTTCAATTCGGCCAGCTCGGCCATCACGAACCAGCGACCAGGATCGTACGTGGCGCCGACGCCGAGATAACGTGTGTCGCGACCGCGGGGTTCGTAGAGGTCGGCGATGGCGTCACCCTGGGGGCCGAACTGCCGGAATGCATCAAAGAACGGCTGGTACTGCGGCAGCGTGAGTTCGGCCGGACTGTAGCCCAGGTGGACAGCCAGTGCACCGCGTTCAAGGGTGCTGCGCAGAATCAGCTGCTGGCGCCCCTCGGCGACGCCAGTCTGACCATCGCGCGAGTACTTCGAGTCTGAACGGCCGTACGCGACCTCGAGCACATGCGTGGCGTCGCCAATACGGCTGGTCCAGAGCGCGCTCACGCCGTCATTGCTGGTCACCGGGTAAAGCCCGTACACCTCAATGGGTGGGCGGCTCCACGGCAGTGCGTAGGTGAGACGCCGCGTGTCCGTCAACATGAAGATCGGTGAAGCGATGCGCCCGACGCCGACGGCAAGTTCGGGCGTGAGCTCGTACCTGAGGTTTGCCCACTCCAGCCGTGGCGTCCAGGAACCGTCGTACTGGAACTCGGACACCACCTGCACCACCGCCGACAATCGCGGAGTGAAACGGGCCGTCAGCTGCCCTGCCAGCACGCTGTCCACCTTCGGGCTCCAGCTCTCTGACGCGCCCGCCCCGCGGGGAACCAGGATGTTGCGCGTGAAATCCGCCTGGTCTTCACTGGAGTGCACCAGGCCCAGCGTGCCGAAGGCGTCGAACTCGAAGGTGTCCACGTGATCGTCGGCGGCGCGCGCCAAGGACCCACTGCAGACCAATGTTACTGCCGTGGCTGAGATAACCAAGCAAGTGGCTTTCATGAGCCCGCAATATGCAGTGCCGTCGGCGCTGACGCAAGACGTTCCGCGCCAGTGCCGTGACAACTGTCGCTTGCGCTACTATCGGCAGTCGCCTTGGTCGGATCCCGGGTGGGGAACTCAGTGACAAGCGAACGACCTGGCCCGGTGCCCTTTCAGGAGCACATCGAACTTCTGCAGTCGTTCCTGGCCCACCGCGACCAGATCGTCGAGCGCATACAGGGCGTGCTGAACGCCCAGCAGAAGGCGGCGCCGTATCCGCAGGAGCGCGCGCCGCTGTCCCGTCAGTTCGAGGATTGCTTCTTCATGCTGGCCGCGATCAGGCGGGACCAGTCAGCCCTGCGCGGACAGCTGCAGCAGGCGCATTGGGCGCGCGGCTTCCAGCCGCGCGTAATGCCCGGCATTCCCAACGACATGTTCGATCCGGCCGACATGATGTCGCGCGCCTTCACGCAGTGGCGCAATACCCGCTGGCCGGGCCGCAATGGCCGCATTCGCTACGCGCAGACCCTGTTCAATCTGTATCTGGTGCGGTGCCTCACGTTGCTGAACATGCGGCTGTGGGACGCCGGCACGCAGACTGCTGCAGGCCGGCTCACGCAGAACCAGGGCGTGCTCGATCAGCTGTGGCGAACATCACCGGCGGATCAGCCCGTGCTGGTGCGGGACGTGCGCTGGCTGGTGCCGGTGGCGCAAAGCCCGACCACCGATG
>DATKBK010000284.1:0-6428 GCA_035514045.1 Steroidobacteraceae bacterium
CGAAACCCTGGACGAGTACTGGGAATTCACCCATCGCATTTTCGATTGGAGCAAGGGCGAAGGTCAGGGCCAAGTTAAAGACCAGGGTGCCGAGAACTTCGCCAACATGATCCTCGACGATGGTGGTGACGCCACGCTGCTGCTGTATCTTGGGGCCAAAGCCGAGAAAGATCCTTCCGTGCTCGACCATCCCAACAGCGAAGAGGAAATCAGCCTGTTCAATTCCATCCGCAAGCGCCTCGATACCCGCCACGGCTGGTACACGCGCGCGCTCGGGCACATCAAGGGCGTCACGGAGGAAACCACCACGGGCGTGAAGCGCCTGTACCAGATGGCGCGCGACGGCTTGCTGCCGTTCCCGGCGATCAATGTGAATGATTCGGTGACCAAGTCCAAGTTCGACAATCTCTATGGTTGCCGTGAATCGCTGGTGGATGGCATCAAGCGGGCGACCGACGTGATGGTGGCGGGCAAGATTGCCGTGGTGGCCGGCTACGGAGACGTGGGCAAAGGCTGCGCGCAGTCATTGAAAGGCCTGGGCGCCACGGTGTGGATCACCGAGATCGACCCGATCTGTGCCCTCCAGGCAGCGATGGAAGGCTTCCGCGTCGTGACCATGGAGGAAGCTGCGCCCAAGGCGGACATCTTCGTGACTGCGACCGGCAACTACCACGTCATCACGCACGACCACATGAAGGCGATGAAGAACAATGCCATCGTGTGCAATATCGGCCACTTCGACAACGAGATTGATGTCGCCGGGATCAAGCAGTACCCCTGGGAGAACATCAAGCCGCAGGTCGACCACATCATCTTCCCGGACGGCAAGCGCATCATCCTGCTGGCCGAAGGGCGGCTGGTGAACCTGGGCTGCGCCACCGGGCATCCGTCGTATGTGATGAGCAGTTCGTTCGCCAACCAGACGCTGGCACAGATCGAGCTGTACGCGAACCCGGGCAAATATCCGGTGGGCGTCTATGTGCTGCCCAAGCAGCTGGATGAAAAAGTGGCGCGGCTGCAGCTGGCAACGCTCAACGCCAGGCTCACCAAGCTCACTGACCAGCAGGCACGCTACATCGGAGTCCAGTCCGCAGGCCCGTACAAGACCGATCACTACCGCTACTGACGGTCCGGAAACGCGGCAGGATGACGGCAAGGATCATCGACGGCAAGGCCGTGGCGCGCAAATTGCGCGCCGAGTACGCAGTGCGCGTGGAACGACTGAAGTCGGCGCACGGCGTGCAGCCAGGCATCGCGGTGATCCTCGTCGGCGACAATCCCGCGTCGCAGGTATACGTGCGCAACAAGGTGACCGCCTGCCGCGAGGTCGGCATTCACTCGGAGTTGCACCAGATGTCCGCCGACACTCCGGAACAGGCGCTGCTGGAGCGAATCGATGCGCTCAACGCCGACCCGGCCGTGCACGGGATCCTGGTGCAGCTGCCGCTGCCACCACAGATCACGGTGACGCAGGTGCTGGAGCGCATCGCGGCCGACAAGGACGTCGACGGCTTCCACCTTTACAACGTGGGCAGCCTGATCACCGGCAACACCGTGTTTCCGCCCTGCACACCCTATGGCGTGACCAAGCTGCTGGAACACGAGAACGTGCCTATCGAAGGGCAGAACGTGGTGGTCGTGGGCGCGAGCAACATTGTCGGCAAGCCGATGGCGCTGATGCTGATGCAGCAGGACGCCACGGTGTGCATCTGCCACAAGAAGACGCGTGACCTGGGCGAGTTCACGCGGCTGGCCGACATCCTGGTGGTGGCGGCGGGTGTGCCGGGGCTGATCAAGGCCGACATGGTGAAGGAAGGCGTGGTTGTGATCGACGTCGGCATCAACCGGCTACCGGACGGGCGCATCGTGGGCGACGTTGATTTCGAAGGCGTCAGTCGCAAGGCGTCGTTGATCTCGCCGGTGCCGGGTGGCGTCGGGCCGATGACGATCACGATGCTGCTGCACAACACCATCGTTTCGGCCGAGCGTTCAATGGGTATCGTCTCGGCGGCCTGAGCGGCTGCGCGGCCTTCAGGGCTTGGGTGAGGGCAGGAACTGCGGTGCAGTGAGGCCCATCGACACATAGATGCTGGTCACCGCTTCCATGCCGATCTCCGTCGACTCGATCCACTCGACGGGCATGAACAGCAATCCGCCGCCGATTGGCACCGGTGCCGTCGGCACGATTACCGCATAGCAGGCCCTGCCACCGACGAGGATGGGTACCGGGGAGGACAGCAGTCCGAGGGCCGACACCCCGCCGGGGCCACCGAAGTGACACCAGACAGGCCGCATCGACTGTAGTTCGTTCCGCTCGCGGCGAGCGAATATCTGGACGAACTTCTCGATCGTCTCGTAGATGGTGCGCACCACTGGAATGCGGCCGACCACGGCGTCCACCAGCCAGACCAGCCAGGTGTTGAGGCCGCGTTCGATCAGCGCGCCCAGGGCCAACAGCAGTACCACCGCGATCAGCAGACCGATCAGGTAGCCAGACCATTCCTGGCCGGCTACTCCCAGGCCAAGCTTGCCCAGCAGCCGTCCCGTGGAGCTTTCCGGGCCCAGCCAGCCGACGAAGAAACTGACCACGATGGACAGCAGCCACAACGTTCCCAGTAGCGGCAGCGCGGCAAGCATGCCGGTGAGCAGCGTGCGCAACAGCCGGGCGGGTTTGCGCTTGGGTGCGGGTATCGACATATGCGTCCTCAGTGGGCGTGGTCGTCTGGCCGTGGCGGTGCGCCGAATATGCTGCTCCAGGCCATCACACCGCCGGCGAGGTTGATGGCGTCCCGACCGCGCGACGACGCCAGCAGTCGGCAAGCGGCCATACTGCGGCCGCCAACGGCACAGATGAAAACAGGAGTGAGGCCAGCCGGGATCTCATCGATGCGCTGGGACAGCGCGCCCAGCGGAATGTGCACCGAGCCCGGCAGCCGCCCTGCGGCCCACTCATGCGGCTCGCGCACATCCACCAGCAGCAGCCGTTCCTCGGCGCCCGCCTTGAGCTCGCTGGCGAGCTGTTGCGGCGTCCATTCAGAAATCTGGCTCAAGGGTTTCTCCTCATGATGGGCGACGCTGGTGATGGTGGGGTGGTCGCCGCACACGGCGCAGTCGGGCCGGCGCGCGAACCGGAACTCATCAAAGCCCAGGGTGAGTGCGTCATACACCAGCAGCCGGCCGGCCAGCGGCTCACCGATGCCCAGCAGCAGCTTGATGGCTTCGGTGGCCTGCAGCGAGCCCATCACGCCGGGCAGCACGCCCAGCACCCCGGCAGTGGCACAGTTGGGGATGAGGTCTTCGGGGCTGTCGGGGTACAGACATCGGTAGCAGGGGGATTGGCCGGGCACATAGGTCATCGCCTGACCTTCGAAGCGGTGGATGGCCGCGCTGACCAACGGCTTGCCCAGCAGCACGCAGGCATCGTTGATCAGATAGCGGGTGGCCAGCCGGTCTGTGCCGTCAAGGATCACGTCATAAGAGTCGAACAGGCGCTCCACGTTGGTGGCCAGCAGTTTCTCCTCGTGGGCGACCACTTGTACCGTGGGATTCAGAGATTCCAGCCGCGCCTTGGCGGTGACCGCCTTGCCTTGACCGATCTCGCCGGTGGTGAACAGCACCTGGCGTTGCAGATTGCTGATCTCGATGCGGTCGTGGTCCACCAGCCCGATGCGACCGACACCGGCCGCCGCAAGATAAAGCGCTGCCGGCGAACCCAGCCCGCCCGCGCCCACCACCAGCACGGCGGATGCGCCAAGTTTCAGCTGGCCGGCTGCGCCGATCTCGGGTAACGCCAGATGGCGTGCATAACGGGCCGGATCGGGGGTGACCATGCTCATGCCGCCCATTCTCCTATAACGGCCTGCCGTGGTGGACAGGTTGCACGCGCTTGCCTAGGCTTGCCGCATGGAAAGCACCCCGGATCGAGCGCGCCTGTTCGAGCGGCGGGTCGCGCTGGTCACGGGCGGAGGCTCGGGGGCCGGCGCGGCCATTGCGCGACTGTGCGCCTCGATGGGCGCCAGCGTCATGGTCGCCGACATCGACTATGCGCTTGCCGGCGAGGTTGCGGCCAGCATACGTGGCACGGGCGCCGCGGCGCTGGCGCATCGCTGCGATGTGGCGAATGAAGAGCAGGTCGTGGCACTGCTGGACCGCACCATCCGGGAGTTCGACGGCCTGGAGTACGTGTTCAACGTCGCGGGCCCCTGGCTCGACGGTGACCCGATGAACTACTGGACGCGCATCGTCAGCACCAATCTGCTGGGCACCATGCATGTGACCCGCCATGCGGTCGAGATTCTTGGCAAGCGGGGCGGGGCCATCGTGAACGTGGCCGCGGGCGCTGCGATGTGTTTTGGCGACGGTGATCGGCCCGCCTGGCTGGCGGCCAAGGCGGGCGTGATGCGCCTGACCGCCGCGTTGCGCTCGCTGCAAGCGCAGAAGATCCGCGTCAACTGCCTGGCGCCCGACTGCATCGAATCGCCGGCGGCCTTTGCGCAGGCTGCAGTTGACCTTGCGCAGCGCGAGGATCTGGCGGGCCGTGTCCTGCTTTACCATGCAGCCGGGCAGATAGAAATGATTGATTTTGGCGACCCAGGCTACCGCATGGCCCATCCGCTGGCATGATGGAGATCGGGCACCACATCGGTGGCCGGGTGCACGGCACGGAACGGCATGCGCGCCACAGTGATGTGTACAACCCTGCCACCGGCAAGATTACGGCCAGGGTCGCCCTTGGCGACCGGGCCACGGTCGAAGCGGCAGTTGCAGCTGCCTCCGCAGCCTGGCCGGCCTGGGCCGCCACTTCGCCGCTGCGGCGCGCGCGCGTGATGTTCGCCTTTCGCGACCTGCTGGAGGCCAATCGCGGCAAGCTGGCCGCCGCCATCACGCGTGAACACGGCAAGGTGCTCTCCGATGCCGACGGTGAAGTGGCCCGCGGCATCGAGGTGGTCGAGTACGTCTGCGGCGCGCCGCACCTGCTGTCGGGCAGGCACTCGGACAACATCGGTGGCGGCATCGACAACTGGAACCTGCGCCAACCGCTGGGCGTGGTGGCCGGCATCACGCCGTTCAATTTTCCCGTGATGGTGCCGATGTGGATGTTTCCGCCGGCGCTGGTGTGCGGCAATGCCTTTGTGCTCAAACCCTCGGAGCGCGATCCGTCACCGAGCCTGCTGCTGGCCGAACTGCTGCGCGAAGCCGGGCTACCCGACGGCGTGTTCAACGTGGTGCAGGGTGATCGCGAGGCAGTGGATGCCCTGCTTGATCACCCTGATGTCCGCGCGGTGTCCTTCGTGGGCTCCACGCCGGTCGCCCGCCACGTGCACGACACTGCAGCGGCGCGTGGCAAGCGCGTGCAGGCGCTGGGCGGCGCCAAGAATCATCTGGTGGCCATGCCCGATGCCGATCCGGATCTGGTGGCCGATGCGGTGACCGGCGCGGCCTTCGGTTCGGCCGGCGAGCGCTGCATGGCCATCGCGGTGCTCGTGGCCGTGGGCGACGCGGCAGACCGGGTGCTGCCACGGATCCTCGAGCGCGCGGGCGCATTGCGCGTGGGCGCCGGGCACGAGGCGGGTGTCGAGATGGGCCCGCTGGTGACCGCTGCCCACAAGGCGCGGGTGGACGGTTATATCGCGCGTGGTGTTGAGGAGGGCGCGCGCCTGGTGGTGGATGGCCGCGGCCTGCGTGTGCCCGGCCATGAAGACGGCTTCTTCACCGGTCCGAGTGTGTTCGATGACGTGCTTCCTGAACACGCAATCTATCGCGAAGAGATCTTCGGCCCGGTGCTCGCAGTGCTGCGCGTGCCCGATCTGGCCGGCGCCGTGCGGCTGATCAATGCGCATCCGCTGAGTAATGGCGCTGCCTGCTTCACCGCCGATGGCGCCACGGCGCGCGCCTTTGCGCGCGGTGTGCAGGTGGGTATGGTCGGCATCAACGTGCCGATCCCGGTGCCCATGGCCTGGCATTCCTTCGGCGGCTGGAAGCAGTCGCTGTTCGGCGAACACCACGCCTACGGCGAGGAGTCGCTGCGGTTCTACACCCGCTACAAGAGCGTGATGCAGCGCTGGCCGGAAGGGGCTGGCCGAGGCCCTGAGTTCACGCTGCCGGTGAATTGATGTCGGCCATCAACAGCATTGCGGATCTGCGCGAGCTGGCGCGTCGCCGCGTGCCGCGCGCACTGTTCGATTATGTGGATGGCGGTTCGTACGATGAGGTCACGTTGCGCCGCAATCGCGCCGATTTCGACGCCATCCAGCTGCGACCGCGCGCGCTGATCGACGTTGCGGTCCAGAACCTGGCCACCAGAATCCTTGGGGCGCCTGCCGCCATGCCGCTGGCGCTGGCGCCCACCGGCATGGCCGGCTTCATTCATGGAGATGGGGAGATCCTTGCCGCCCGCGCCGCGGCCGCATTCGGTATTCCCTTCTGCC